>JBAZPJ010000095.1:0-5022 GCA_041648255.1 Candidatus Nanoarchaeia archaeon | reverse complement strand
GATTTATTTTTTATAAGTGTTATGTAAGAAAATCCGGAAATATCACGAATTTTTTAGAAATATTCTAGTTAATAAAAAAAGTTTTATTATACACTAATTTCTTACACGCCTACAAAGGTTATATGTTCTTCAGTTGTCTTGTCTTTTCCTTCGGCTTCAACCTCTAAACAAAGTTCAATAGCTTCTTTAATATTTTTCATAAGTTCGTCTAACGTATCTCCTTGACTGAGACATCCTTGTAATTCTGGAACTCTTCCTACATATCCGCCGCCTTCATCTTGTTCAATGAGTACATGAAATGTTCTTGCCATTTTAAGCTATATTATAGTATAGCTCTATATTAACATTGAGGTCATTCAATCTTTTACGTTTACTCTAAGTTTATTCTTCCATTTCGCTTTCTGGTTCTTCTTTCATTCTTTTTTGAATGTTTGCTGCTAGTTCTGGTTCTAGTGCTAGTGCTTTTTGGAAGAAGACTGAGACTTTTTGTTCATCCAAATCTTCAAACTTCTTCGCTGGTTGTTTATCAACGAGTTTCTTGCAGGCAAGTAAGAAAGGTTTTTCATAAGTCTCATCTGCGTATTGCCAAGATAAAATGTAAGCGCTTAATTCTTGTAAGGTTCTAGCAAGTTCTGCTGCTTGGAGTTTATCTGACGTGTTTTGTAAGTGTTCTGCAAAGTAGAGATAGAGTTCTCCTAAAGTTCCACTGAAGTCTTGCATTTTATAGAGTTGTGCGATTGCTTCTAGTGCAGGCATTAATCCTTCATCTTCTACTTCTTGTTCTGCTCCGATTTTCAAATCTTCCTCGTTATAGTCAAAACTTCCCCCATCTTCTTCGTTTGTCATTGTTGTTCCTCCGGTTGTTGATAAGCGTGTAATCTTGTTTGTCCAAAGCAGTAGTCTTTGTAGTCACACCATTTGCACCATGTTCCTAAGTTTTTTTCATAGTCATTTATTTCATTGCTGACTGTATTGCTGTGGACGTCTGCGCATGTTTGTTTTGCGTGTTCGACTAGTTCTGCTGTTACTTCAACGTATTTATGGGTTCCGTGTCGTAAGAAGTAAAGTGCTGCCTTTTCTGGGATTTTTCCTTGGCGTTCTTGGTACAGCATTGCGTAGATTGCTAATTGTAATTTGTATTCATCTGTTAGTTCGTCGCTTCTGCTTGTTTTGTAATCAATAATAACGACTTCTCCTTCTCTATTGTGGATTGCGTCGACATATCCTCGTACTTGATGGAAGGAAGAACTGAGTAAGACTTCTGTTTCTGGTTTTAGAAAGTTAAATGCTTCTTGAAGAGGTTTATTTGACATGGTTTGTTGTAATTGTTCTGTAAAGACTGAGAGGAATCTATTGAGCATATTCAAGCTCTCTTGGTAAGTGGATTTGATGCCTTCTTTCTCTATGCCTAGTCCTAAGAGTTTGGGGACTGATTCTGTCCATGCTTGGTTAAAGGTGTTAAGTAAGTGGTGTCTTAATTCATTTTCATAGTTATTAAAACTTAAGTTAGATGGATCAATTGTATAGAAGTTCTCTAAAGCGGTGTGTACTGCGCTTCCATTAATTGTTGCTAAAGAGTCTTTAGTAGGTAAGTTTAATTTGTAGTGATAAAAATATTTTCTTGCGCAGGTTTTGTAGGTGTTAATGCTGCTGGGTGATTCTAGTCGTGTCATACTTCCTCTTTTGCAGAAAAAAGATTCTTAGTGAGGTTTTAAAGCTTGTTGTAATGGAATAGTTATTTAGAATGGTTTTCTTACGTATAAATATTTTTTAAGCCTTGTTCATGGGGAAATTTACCATGTTCAAATAAGGTAATTTGTAACTCTGCTTGTTCTTTGGTGAGCGCTTCTAGTTTTTGATAAGCACTGCAGGTTTTTGAAAGAGACTGCTGTAAAAACTTAGTAAAGTTTTTTTTCAAGAGGGGAGTTGGTTTAAGCGATTGTTTTAATTCAAGATCAATATGGAGTCTTGTTTCTCCTCCCTTTTGGACCAAATACATTTTAAAGACGCCTGTGACTTGTTTGCTGATTTGGGGATTCGCATAGATTGCTTCTTTAATGTTTTCAGGATAAAGTGCGCGACCATGAAGTTTTAATTCCCCTTGACTTCTTCCATAAACGTAAATGAAAGGAAGTTTAAAGGGAAAAGTAATATTGATATTTCTTTCTTTAAGGTAATATTGCATTTTTTTATAAGAGATAACTCCCCCCCGATCATGGAGATTATATTTAATCAAAGGTTGAACGCTTTGAGGGCTTAGAGAAGTAAAAACTAATTCTTTATTTTCATTTGTATAAATGTAAAAGTTAATTGGATTATATTGAAAGAGCATAGGTGCTTCATCTTCTCTTCCATTAAATAAATCCGTTAAGGAGTTAGTTCTTATGAGTTCGTCCATAACCATTTTTGTTTGAGGAGTTTCGTTTCCCCCAGGTAATCCTAAGTCTGCAGAAGCATAAGCGGAGGTAATGGAGCCTTTAGTTTGGTCGATATAATGTTCGTAAAGGTGTTTTCTAAAAGAGGGACTGAATCCTTCTCCTCCTAAAACGATATGGAGTCGTAAGTTTTTCCAGTGAATTTCTTTTTCTCCGCTTTCAAGTAAATTTTTTACAAAAGGAGGATATCCTGCGAGAATGATTTGGTCAAAGTGTTTTCCTAAGCTTTTAATTGCTTCAATTGCTTCTTCTTTATTCGTTCCCAAGTTAAGAATAGAGGTTTCTACATCCATAAAGCGTGCAACGCTCATACCAGCAACCCAGGATCCTAAAGAAAAACAATTAATCATTAAAGTAGTATACGTTCGTGTTTTGTAAACTGAACGGAGTGCTACAGCATAGCCTTGTCTTGCTTCGTTAATCTCTCCTTTGCTTTTAATCCAAAAAGAAGGGTATCCTGAATATCCTGAGCTACGGTAAATAAGACCTGCTTCCTTGAATGCGTTTGGACGGACTAAGTCTTTAATACTGGTTGCTTTGTGAATGTAACTTTTTTTATCGATTTCGGGGAGTTTGTGAAAATCTTTAAAAGAAAATTTTTCCATATCAATGTTATGTTCTTGAAGTAATTTTCTATAGAGGGGAACTTCTTTTGCAGCACGTTTACAAGCAGAAACTAATCTTTTTTTAGCAATGAAATTGAGAAGTTGGGGGCTTTTAGCGATAAGTTTTTTTATCATGCAAGTTGAGAAGAGAGAATAAGTATCCTTATAAATTTTTCTTCACTAGAAAGATAATGGAAAAGAGTTTTATTGGATATAAAAAAGGAGATTCTAAATTAGTGTTAACAATGCCGCATAGTGCAACTGTTGTTCCAGAAGGATTAAAGCATAATGTAAATTTAGAAGATGAAGTTGTGAAAAGAACAGTGAATGGGGGAGTGGATTTGTGCGTACCTTTTGTGACAGAGTTTCATGAGCAGGAAAAACATGCTAGAATATGGAGCGAGATACCAAGAGCAATTCTAGATATGCATAGATTAAGTACAGATCTAGATTATAAAGCCTGTGAAGGGAAAGAAAGGGGGAAATCTGATCCTCATGGATTAGTATGGATTGCAACTGTTGAAAATGATCCTTCTAAAATGAAACGTATGTTAAAAAAGCCTTATAGCCTAGAAGAACTCGAGAGTTTAATTTCAAATTATCATGAATATGTTGGTTCAATAAATCAAGCAATGAGAAATGCGAAAAGTAAACACGGGATGGCAATACAATTTGATTTGCATTCTATGCCCGCAAGAATACCGGGATTAATTAAAGAAGGAGAATACAAAAATGGATATCTCGATAGAGGTCCTGCAAGAAGAGGAATTGATCTAAGTAAAGGAGAGTTACCTGATCTAATCCTCTTAGATAAAGGTGATCAAATATGTGATCCGGCAATTTCTGAAATAGTGATGACGATTTTTAGGGAGTACGGATTATCTATTGGAAAAATGCTTGTGAGAGCAGTTGATACTCCCTCTGCATATTCTTTGTTTGCAAATAAACAAGAAAGAAAGTATTGTCTTGGTGTCGAGATTGTAGGACATACGTTTGAACCAAAGAGAACTGAAGGAGAGTTAGTATATGATCCCACTGACGTAGAAAAGTATACCAATGCGTTTAGAGAAGTTTTTTCTTCATTAAGTAATTTTGAAGAGTCTTTGTTAAGCCAGAGAGAATAGAAAGCTTTTAGAAGTCTATTTTATAAGAAGAGGAAATGAAGTGTCCTAAATGTGGTTCAAAAGAGGTAGAAATAAAGAAAGTGATGAAGAGTAATTTACTTATGTGTTTAAAGTGTGGTTTTGATGAGTCTGAAATGTTAGAAGTGTATCCTGAATCTAGATCCATCCAATCTGGAAAGACCAAGTTTTCTCCGTATAAGAAGGGTGGTTCATTAAGGGCGAAGAAATAGTGATTTAAATTTTTTATAATTCCTAAAGGATAATGATTAAGGAATTCAAGAAAGGGTAAAAAGATAAGAGTTTAGGATGCTAATTTTTGATTTATTTTTTTAAGGTTGAAAAGGATAATTTCTTGGAGGTTTCTAGAGAGATGTTGATCTTCTCGCTGTTTGTGTCCTTTAGTATTGCTGAGGTAAGTATCTAATAATCCAAGAGGAATATCCAAAACAGGGATGTTAAAATTATGAAGAAGGTGAAATGTTAAGAGTCTGCTGATTCTGCTGTTTCCGTCAATGAAGGGGTGGATGTATTGGAATTGGTTGTGGAAGTATGCTGAGAAATCAAGAATTTCTTTAAGAGCATGTTTTTTGAGGGAGAATGTTTGATGTTTTTTTAAAAGTTCGATTAATTCAGGAGTAATTTTTTCAGGAGGAGCTGTTTTAAAATGGGGATTGCCTTTGATATGAACTGAAACAGTGCGTATAATACCTGCGATTTCAGTTCGATGATGCATTGCAAGTGAATGATATTCTAAGATTAAAGGAATAGTTAGTTCTTTTTTGAGTGAGCTTTGTTTGAGCATGAAAAGGATTGCTTGTTGATAGTTTTTTATCTCTTCGACTGCTTCCATATCCATGG
>JBAZPJ010000094.1:0-5041 GCA_041648255.1 Candidatus Nanoarchaeia archaeon | reverse complement strand
ACTGCTTTTGCGAGTAATGTTTTTCCTGTGCCTGGTGGTCCATAGAGTAAGATTCCTCGTGGTGCACGTACTCCCATTTTTTTAAAGATGCCTGGGTGTTTAAGTGGCCATTCTACTGCTTCTTGTAAGTCTTGTTTGACTGCTTCTACTCCTCCGACATCGTCCCATGTGGTTGTGGGTGCTTCGACAAAGACTTCTCGTAGTGCTGAGGGTCGTACCATGCGCAGGGCTTCTTTAAAATCATTATTCGTAACTTGTAACTTTGCGAGTAGTTCTTGGGAGATGGGTTCGTCTTTTTTGAATTCGATAACGTCTGGTAATATTCTTCGCAACACTACCATTGCTGCTTCTTTGGCGAGTGCTTGTAAGTCCGCTCCAACAAAGCCGTGGGTCATGCGTGCTAATTCTTTTAAGTCTACATCTGGATTAAGGGGCATGTTTCTAGTATGAATTTTTAAGATTTGTAATCGTGCTTCTTGTTTTGGTGCGGTGATTTCGATTTCTCGGTCAAATCTTCCTGGTCTTCGTAGTGCTGGATCCAAAGCGTTTGGTCTGTTTGTTGCTGCGATGACGACAACTTTTCCTCGTGATTTAAGTCCGTCCATTGCTGTTAAGAATTGGGAGACAACTCTTTTTTCTACTTCTCCGTAGCTTTCTTCTCGTTTTGTTGCGATAGCGTCTATTTCATCAATGAAAATAATTGAGGGTGCATTCTTCTCTGCTTCTTCAAAGATTTCTCTGATTCTCTTCTCGGCTTCCCCAACAAATTTTGAATTGTGTAAAACAGTTAGAGGATTTCCCCCGAGGAAGTTCCCATAAGTCTCCATGGTAAAGTCATAGAGTGTTGCTGGTCCGGTTTGTTGAACAGAGGTGAGTGTATCCCATTTGATATGTCCTTGAGCAAGGTTATTGAGGAGAGCTAATTGTTGTTGGGTTTGCGGGTTGAATGCGTTGTCAAAAAATGGTTGAATAAGTAAGATGGCCTTTTGTTTTCTTTCTTCAGTTAACGTTCCCTTACCTTTAACATACTCTTTAATGAAATGGAAATCTTTTTTTTCAAGTTCTCCTTCGGTAATGTGCAAAGCAGTTAGAATAGATTTAAGATAGTCTTTTGCAAGGATTAAGTTTTGTTGAGAATGAATTTGGTTAAAGGTAGAAAAAAGTTTTTGAAGGGCAGAGTATCTTGTTTGAAATTGTTGAGAAATGTATTGAGCTTTTCTAAAAGTAAGTGGATCTCTTCCAGAAATGTAGCGTTCTGTTGCTCCTTCATGAATATCTTTGCTATAGGATAAGCGCAGGGTGTCTTTTAGCGAAGAGAGTAGTGTTGAAATGAAGGGTAAGGTTTCAGATGATCCGCTTTTTTTACGTGTTTCAAACCATTTTTTAAAGATGGAGTTTTTGAAAGTAGATAGAATATGTTTTGAGAAGAGTTCTCTTCCTTCACTGTCGAGAATGACCACTTTCCACATTGGACCGTATTTATTAGTGTGAGAATCAATTTTTGAAATAATTCCTAAATGTAAGAGGAGAATTTGGATGTCTTTAAGTGTTTCTTGATTTTTTGAGTAATAAACTGGTGTAGGATAGTCGGACTGTTCCCATCCTTGAGTTCCATCTCCATGATAATAACCTCGCAGGAATGCGGAGATGGAGTCTTGAGTGCATTTGAAAATCCATTGAGGAAGTTTGATGTTTAGAGAACGTTTGCCTTGAGGAAGTTCAAACATTTGGCAGAGGTAGCGTGCGAGTGCGGTTGAATAAGCAATGACTTTCCCTTCGCCTTTTTGAGTTTGTTCATGAATTCGTTCTTCATTGATGTTGAAGAGAGCGTTGAATAATTCTTTATATCGTTCTCTGAACGGTTGTTCCTCAGATCCAATACCCACATTATCTTCGCTGATCCACCCATCGCTGAGGAGTGCTCCTAAAAATTCCATAAGAGTGGGTGTAATTTCTTGGGGAATAGAAATGAATTTAGCTGATTTAGTTGTGTTTGGAGAGGCAGAGTATTTGATGGTAGTGATTTGATTTAAATTTTTAATGTTTTTTAAAGGTATATCTTTCCCATTAAGGGTTGTATAAAAATTGTTCTGATCAAGTTTACTAAAAATATCTAGTAATGGATTTTGTTCTTTAGTTTTGATTGCCCCTGCGAGTGCGATTCTGTCTCCAACGTGTAAGTCTTCTGCTCGTTTCCAAATTAAGTTTCCTTCTGAATCAAGAGTTGCGAAGGGCTGATTTTTTGAAGTTTTAAAGTCGCCTCCTTTTTTTGTTTCAAGAGAATAAGTTTCATCAGCTTCTATTTTGAGGAGAGCTTTAACTTTATCAGTGGTAATATTAAAATGATCGTCCATTGCATAGACTTTGATTTCTTCTTTGGGAAGGATGAGTTTTTTCTTAGAGTCCTGGCTGATGAGTTCTCCATTTTTCTCAGCTTCTTCGAAAAGTTCGGAAATTTTTTTTCTTCCTTTTGGATTTGTGAGAATTTCCGTATCTCCTGAGACGCACATAACAGAGGGAGAATCTAAGTGAATAAAGTGTGCGTTAGTTTCATTTGCAACAGCCTTAGCTAACAAAGTTTTTCCTGTGCCTGGTGCACCATGGAGTAAAACCCCTTTGGGTGGTTCAATACCTAATCTCTCAAATAATTCTGGATGTCTTAAAGGTAATTCAACCATCTCTCTTATTTTCTTTACTTCATCTGTTAATCCCCCAATATCTTCGTAGGTGACTTCTACAATTTTTTCTTCTAAAACTTCTACTGCTTTGGAGCTTAAAGTAATTTCAGTGTTTTCTGTGACGAGGACTGGCTGTTTTGGTTCTGTATTGACAACAATAAATTTTAATCCTCCTGCGACAAAATTGCTAAATCCATCTTCAAAAATATCAAAGATGTCTTCAAAGGGGCTTCCTTCAAAGTTTCTTCGTCTTCGTTTTGCTCCGCCTAAGGTTACTTGATCTCCTTTAACTAAGGCTCGTCCAAGTAATCCTGCTTTGAAAACAACGGGGTCTGCTTGAATAGTAAATCCTGGTTGTGCTGGTGCGATGATAATACTTTTTGCTTCTTTAACTTCTACTCTGCGGATTTTTACGTATTCGCCTAAACTGGTTTTAGAGTTTCTTCTCATAACTCCATCCATTCTGATGATTGTCTCTCCAACGTCGGATGGATATGCACGGTCTACAATGCCCACTGTTTTTCTTCCGCCTTCTATTTCAATGACTTCTCCTGGGCGTACGCCGATTTCTCGCATAGTTTGGGAGTCTATTCGTACGATGCCTTTGTATGCTTCTTCTTGGATTGCTTCTTTTACTTTGAGTTTGATGTCTTTGTCCATTTGTCGGGTTATCTTTGTTTGTTGGTTGGTTTATAATAATTTGTGGTGCTGAAGAACATACTTATTTTTCCTGGTCCTTCAAGATGTAAGCGTACTAAATTGTCAGATTCTTTTTCGAATTCTTTGTGAAAGTCTATTAATTCTTTCGGAATAGAGACGCAAAAGCTATTTCCTACCATTCTTAATTTTACATTAAAGTCTCGTTCTTGTAACTTCTGATAGTCTTGGTAGTCTTTTAAGTCTCCGGGATGCAAACTTACTTCTTTACAGTTCGGGCATTCTAATGCTCTCATTTGGAATCCTTCTTTGACAAGGTATTTTTTACTAGTCTGAACATTGCAGTCTTCGCAATAGATCTTTTGGTTGAACAGGTCTTTCATTTGTGTATACACAGGGTGGATATACAGAAAGTATATAAATATTTGGGGGGTAAAATCTTGCTTGAAAGGAGAAGGGAAGTTAATTAAAAGAAAGTCTCTCTGCAAGTGTAATGAAAGTGTCAACAGGAGTAAAGGATTTTGATCAGTTATTTAATTTTGATTCTGAGTTGTTAACAGTGTTATATGGCGAACCTGCTAGCGGAAAGACAACCTTAGCATTACTGGCTACAATCGCTAATGCAAAGAAGAAAGTAATCTATATTGATACGGAAAACGGGTTTTCTATTGAACGATTAAAACAGCTTGCTCCGCATTATAAAGAGTTTATTGAAAACATTATTCATATTCATCCTCCAACCTTAGAAGAGCAAGAAAAAGTTATTCTTAATTTAAATGAAAAGTCTGCTCCAGTAATTATTGTGGACACTATTGGATATCATTATCGAACTGAAGTAAAGGATGATCCATACAAAGCAAATAAATCATTGGATAATCAATTAAAAAAACTGACAGAATTAACAAAGAAAGGAGTATTTGTGTTATTGATTAATCAGGTGTATAGTGATATGAAAGGAAATGTAATGATTGTGGGCGGAGAAATGATGAAGAATTGGTCCAAGATGCTAATCCAATTAGAAAAGAATCCGAGAGTAATCAAGGTGGAAAAGCCATTTGAATTAGAGATTCCATTTGAAATTAAACAAAACGGGATGATAAGGAAGGAAGTATAACTGCAGACGTAATCTCTTTAGAATTGATCGTTTCTGCTATTGAAAGAGTGGAAATGATGATTGAGGAAGGAAAACTAGGGGAGGCAAGAGCATTATTAGTTCATACAGATCGGATCTACCCGCAATTTGGATTCCATAGTGAAATTGAATCCTTGATGAATCGAGCATCCTTTAAGTATTTAGATAAAAAAGGAGACTATAAGATTATTGAGTAAGAAGTTATTTAAAGATCTAAATTAGGATAAGTAAATGGTAATTAATATTCATCCTATTTTTGTGCATTTTCCTATTGCTATGTTAACATTCTATTCCTTGTTTGAATTAATTAAAATAAAAAGAATTAATGATCAATCCTGGTTTGTTAATACAAAGTTTGTTTTGTTAACGATTGGTTTCTTCGGTTCACTAGCTGCAATCGCTACAGGGTTATTAGCGAAGGAAGCGTTTGTAGGAAAAAGTTTGCTAAAGGTAGTGAATGTTCATCTTAAGTTTGCTGTCGTAACAGCCCTTTTTTTTGGATTGATTTGGATTGTGTACGCAAGTCATTTTTCGCTAAGAGGGGTAAAGAATGAAAAAGTGCAAAGAGTAGTAT
>JBAZPJ010000093.1:0-5061 GCA_041648255.1 Candidatus Nanoarchaeia archaeon | reverse complement strand
CAGAGCTATGGCATTTGGCCATAACCTTGACACAAAAGCAGGACAAGCAAGAATCTCTTCAAGAACCCAAGACTACTTTCCTGCAATAAAATGTAATACTGCTTCAGAAATAACTGAACGAGTAACACAGGCGGATAAAGATGGTGATTTTGTTGACATTGTTGCAATTGATGAAGTTCTCTATTTTGGTTATGATCTCTTTCCTGCTCTTCTTCAACTAACTAACGAAGGAAGAGTTGTAGCACTCTCTTCTGTGGATCGAGATTATAGAAATGAACCTATTCAACTTGTTCAAGATATTGCCTCTTTATCCCGCACTACTTGCCTTCCTTCCAGTGCTTATTGTCAAGTATCGCGAAATGAAAAACCCTGTTCCCGTCAAGCCACCGTCTCCTTTAAACTCTATCCTTCTCTTACAGGCAACATTCGTATCTGTCATAAATTCCTTGATGAAGAACGCTCACGAGGAGTAGACTTAACTTGGGAAGCCGCTGCTTATTACACTCCTACTATTGAACCACAACTCTCCAACGATCCCACTAAAATTCCAAACGAAAAACCCTTTTACGTTGCAGCATGCGAACGTTGTTATGTTCTTCCTGGAAAAGAAGAAACTCTTACTATCTTAGACCGCATCAAAAAAGCAAATCACCAGGGTATCTCCGCTAAAGACTTAGTCTCTTCTTCTTACCCTAACCTTGAAGCAATCCTCAATTTTCTTTCAGATCCCCGGGAAAGAAGAAATGTAACTTTTAATTCGACATCAGAAACTTACAAATACTGCGGACCACGAGTATCCTCTTAAAACCTCATCGATTCTTCATCAAAAGATTAGCTTAATATAATCTTATCCTCTCTATTCCTTATGGCAGAAAAATGCAGTGTATGCGGAGAAAAAATTCAAGAACTCTTCTTAGGAAAAATCAATGGAACTTACCTCAAAGAAGGAAAACAACTCAAACCAGTCTGTAATCGATGCCAAAAGAAAACAGTTAAATAACAATCTCTAATTCTTTTTATTCATATGCCTCTGTAGCTCAGCGGTAAAAAGCAATTTCGCTAAAGAGTACGAGCTTCGTAAGCTTGGGGTCGAGAGTTCAAATCTCTCCAGAGGCTCCATATCCCCGACATAAAGCCCCCTGTCAGTGAACCCACACTCAGCGTGTAAAGCCCCCGACGAGTCCCATGCACCGAGCAGCAGTTTTCTTTTTCTTTAAGTAAATGTAATATTTCCATATCTTTAATTATGTTAGTCTTTATTTAAGATCATCTCCGCCGCTACAAAGTAGCAAGATTATTTTTCTGAAGCCCATCTTTATACAAAAAATAACCAACAATATAAATCATCAAGAGAATAAGCATACGTGAAATCTAGTGTGAAGATCAGTCAATTCATACTTAAATAACTTATGAAATCTCGCTTTAATTCCTCTATTTTTTCTTTCTTGTTCTCATAAGAAATTAATATTTCCTGTATTGTTTTCCCGCTACTTTCGTATATCTCGGCTTGTATATAACATTTAAAATCGTTCTTTGTCGGGATAAACAAGTGAGCAAAAAATGTTGGTAACTTAGGATAAATTAAACTGGTTGAAGGTAGATTTATTTGAAACGACTCATACTCTCCAATATTGAGCCCACTAAGTGAGGATACGCCCATTCCTTTTATAGTCGGTTTCAACTCTTTATTTGAACTATGGATAACAATAATCGTTGAAACCTGTTTTCCGGGTTTTAAACCCTCATTCCTATAAGCCAAATTGAACCTTACCCCTTCTTCTTGTTCTTTCATCTGATCTGCATATAAGATAATTCTTGGAACAATTTTCTCATTAATAAACACGATCTCTTCAGGCAATGTTAATTTTTTTGATTCATCATTATTCCTAACATACACATAATCGCTAATCTTAGAATAATAAACACAGTTTCTATCTTTTATTTCTACTTCCACTAAAAAAATATTTCCCATTGTTTGATCAGAGACAACTTCTATATTCATACTAAAATTATCATGTACAACAGGGATTGTTCCAACATTATCGCTTATTAATGCTCTCAACCGTTCTCCATTAACGATCACTTCGGCTTTTATAGGAACTATTTTTTCACAAATATTATTTCTCTTTCCTCCTGTTGAAACCCCTAAGCACAATAATCCTCTCCCTTCTTTAGAATTTAAGAAAGAAATTACTGGCTTGATTAAATGTGATTCCTTAAAATCTTCCTCAATTGTCTTAATTGCCTTTGCATCAAAGATTTGTGACTCCTTGTATTTATTTTTTATTAACTTTTCTTCAACTTCTTCAATTTTTATATTCTTTTCTTTTCCAAATATTTCTATTAATGTTTTCATGTTATCCTTGTTGCTTAAGCTAAGTTATATAAAACTACTTCTTATCCGCAAGATCCTTCTTGTAATCTTTTTTGTTAACTTTTTTATTACTTTTTTTGTTAACAAAAAAGTATCTTGAGGATTAATATTCTTCACAAGTTTAGTAATAAGTTATGAGCTTGTGCAAAACGTGCAAACAACGACTTCTAAAAAAAGAAGTAAAGTATTGTAGAACGTGCAGGAATTTTCATTTGTTTTATTATTCTCGAGACGAGTTGCAGGACGTCTTGCGGGAGTATGAACAAAGATGACTGCTAAACCTAAAGTCTTAGACCTGTTTGTAATAATTTTTTTAAGCTCATTTTACATGCTCTCCTTCACTGCTTTTGAAAAAACTTTCTGTTTGATCTTTGAGATTTCTGCTAGGGTGAGGATATTGTCTTTGTCTTCGTCAGTTTCAAGTATGAGTCTTTTCATGGCATCAGTGCGGGGTTCATGGCTGAACGGTTCATAAGTGCAATGTTCTTTAGGGGGATAAGCACGATATTCTGTAGCTGTTCCGTTTGTTTTCTTCCACAATTCGATCTCTCCTGTGTAAACTCCTAAGATTGTTAGAAGCTCGTTGCTTCCATGGAGTGAAGTGATATAACTATCCTCTTTAAAATCTAAGATTATGGGCATTCCAAGCCATTCTCCGTGTGCGTCACTCCTTTCTCTGTTTTTTTCTACTCGTCTTTCTGTACTTGTTTCATAGCCGTGGATGTTAGAAATTGTAGTGCAAGCACTTTCTAAAAGAAGAGTTAGACCGATTCCGATACCTTGTTTGCAGATGTTTTTTAAGCTCATTGTTCGTTTTGTTCTCCGTTATTTTTAAGTGTTGAGATCTCTTCTGAGGTGAGGATATGGTCTTTGTCTTCGTCAGCTTCAAGTAGCATTCTTTTTAGGGCATCATTGCAGGGTTCGGGACTAAACCGTACATAAGGAGAATATGCTGCGGTTATTGTAAATTCTTTCATCCGCAATTCAACCGCTTTGGTGTAAACTCCTAAGATTGTCATAAGCTCTTTACATCCTAGGGGTGTAGTGATATAGCTATTATCTTTAAAATAATTATTACCTTTAAAATTGAATAGTGTGAATACTCCAAGCCTTTCTTCGCATTCTCTGTTTTTTCCTGCTTGTCTTTCAGCATTACTTTTTGCATAACCCCTGACGTTAGAAGTTGTAGCACATCCGCTTTCTAAAAGAAGAGTTAGACCAATTCCGATACCTTGTTTACAGATGTTTTTTAAGCTCATTGTTCGTTTTGTTCTCCGTTATTTTTATCACCAGATTTGTTATAACTGTTAAGTAATTACAACTAATTTATTATTTATATAGTTGAGGTATATACTGTATATTTTACTACTGCATGGTGTCTGCAGAAAGACTTATATACCTCATTCCCCAGTATCTTAGTAATTCAGTTTCAGATAAAAAAGGTCAAACTATGAGTTTAACACAACGCATTGTAAAGAGAGTGGCAACAGGACTAGTTGCATTAGTTACAGCTTGTGGTCCTGAAATGAATGTTCCTTCGGTTGATAACGGTTCAAGACCTTCTCAAGATGCTACGGATGTGTATACTCCTCAACCCGATGCTGGATTCTATGATGCTACTCTAGCTCCTGATACAATAACTCCTTATGACAGTGGAAT
The DNA here is from genome assembly GCA_041648255.1 of Candidatus Nanoarchaeia archaeon. Lineage (GTDB taxonomy): Archaea > Nanobdellota > Nanobdellia > SCGC-AAA011-G17 > GW2011-AR18 > JAHFKM01. Next base: position 1,028 of record JBAZPJ010000093.1, on the reverse strand, counting down.
GTCCAACCCAGACGCAAGAATAGATAGTGGAATATATGATGCAGGAATGAGAGATACCAGCACTGTTCATCCTGATGCAAGAACAAACCCAGACGCAATGCCTAATCCAATTGATGCTGGAAGAATAAATCAAGCTCCAATAGTGTATGCAGGACCGAGTATGGAATTAGAATTAGATGTGGATTATTGTTTTAATTTCGCAAGAAATCCAACGATGATGCCTCAAAGTTGTCAAGGACCAAATGCAAGATGGGCTCCAGGACATTCTCCAGCAGGAACGGGAAGTTACGATCCAGACGGAACAATCGTCCGATATACTGTTAGACTGGATAAAAATAATCCAATGGCTCCAACAAGACACAATGCGATGGGTGTTTTTGTATGGGGTTATTGGGGACCGGTAGAATCTATTATGGAAGTTGGTGCTGAAGATAATGAAGGAGCAACAGGATATAGTGAAACGACTGTAAACGTACGTTAATTTTTAATTTTATTTAAAATTAATTATCAGTAACTGAAACTCTTACAAGTCCGCTGTCACTATCTCTAGCCATTTGTCTTGTTGCTGTCTTAAAATTACTTAAATCAATATTCTCCCTACTCATATCCGGATATATGATTCTTAGGGTGGTTATTCCTTCTAAGGTTTTTACATTAGAGAAGTCTCCGCCATAACTTGCACTTGGAGCACGAACAGTAGTGCTAGAAATCCATCCTGCAATATTAAGGCGGATTGTTCCTGTTGTTTCACAATCTGGGCCTTGATCGCAGACAAGTAAGATTTCTGAGTCTCGTCCTGTAACTGGATCAGTAAATTCTATATTCAAAACAGCATTGTTTAGTGTGTTTACTAAATGTACGTTTCCTTGATCGTCTTTATAGACATACAATATTCCAAAAGTAGGTTCTCTCTGACGAGCATACTGCAAATAATCTTCAGTAAAACTAAGCACATCCTCCGCAGGATCTGTTCCTTCATAAATTGCAGCATTAATAACTTTAGGCTGTTCTTCTTTATATTGATCGCT
>JBAZPJ010000092.1:0-5092 GCA_041648255.1 Candidatus Nanoarchaeia archaeon | reverse complement strand
CTCAAAACCAGTCAATTCTATTTTTGTCTCCTTACGCATTAGCTACTTTGTAGCTAAACTGGTTAATTAAAATTTCGGTACTGAAGAATACAGATCAACATTAAACTTCAGAAAGCTGAACAGTTACTAAGATTAACAACCTTTAAATATCTTTTTTTAATAATTATTTTATGGATTTTATGTATAGAAGAAAAGAAACTACTGATAAGATTATTATCGTCTATACAAACATTCTCTATTTCTACATTTTTCTTGCTGTCGCTTTACTCTGCAGTTTCCTCCTTCCAAAAGAACTTCAAGCGCTAAACTTTCTTATAACCCCACTCTTTCTTATTTTCCTCCTTATCTTTCTTGTTTCAATCTGGAAACCAAACCAAGAAATACGACGAGCTATGAAGAAAGGAAAAGTAGAAGTTTCAGGAAGCAAATTCTCTTTCTCAAACCCTCTTACCTTCATTATCAAAAAATAAATTTTTACTCACTTCACACGCAAGCTTTATATAAAAGCTCGATATCTCCTCTTAAGACTCTAATGGTTTTAGATGAAAAAATGACAGTCATGCAGGTGAGATCTAATTATTCTATTGTTTACCAATTCAAACCAACACTACGCTTAGAAAAAAAACAAGTTAAAACACAACAAGACTTTGTCAAGTATCTTAAAGAATTAACTAACAACTGGAAAGACGGAGATTACTTCTTTAAAACCACTCAAGGCACTTTCGCTTATTTTAATTTAACTGGAAACAAAGTTAAGTTATCCAAAAAATCACGCTTGGGAAGAGAATACTTATGCTGGAATTACTTCTTAGGTGGAAAACTGCCTCCAAAAAATATATAAAGCTGTATTAGAAGAATTAATTCTGAATTAAATGGCTGGAATTAAAACCTCGGAATTAAATAAAAAAACAGTAGCGTATCTTAACAATTCTCATTCCATTGTCGATTTTAAAGTTTTCTTACAACAAGATGACCAATCCTTACAAAACATTGGGGGAGAACATCTTCCTATTAGTGACGAACCTTTAGAAATACTTGTTGATCGTGGATTAGCTTACTTTATTTCTTATCTTATTGGAAGCGATCGTAAACGTTACAAAATCTTTGAAAAAAGTAAAAACTGGTGCAAACAAGTTGCTATGAAAAACGTTACGGTTGTAGAATATTCTGAAGGCGGTGGTGTTTTCCGCAGACGTTTTGTTAAAATTAAACTAAAATATTCTTTAGAAGAATTAGAAGAAACACTTGGTCGAAGATACACCCTCCTTGTTGAAGCTAAGACTATATAACTCTTTAAAAAAAGAAAACCTATATAAACTAATTCTCAGAGAAGAATATTAAAGAGGAACATGACGCACGCAAAAATAATTGGATTCATTTCTATCAAAGGCGGCGTTGGCAAAACATCAACAGTAGCAAACATTGGAACTATCCTCTCTGCAAATCACCATAAAAAAGTCTTACTCGTTGACGCAAACTTCTCAGGACCAAATTTAGGATTATTATTTGGATTTACCCAACCTTCCTTTACGTTACATGATGTCTTAGAAGGACGAGTACCAATTAACAAAGCAATTTACGAACACTCATCCGGTGTACACCTTTTACCCGCAGCATTACTCTCAAGAAAAATTGATACAGCCCAATTCAAAAAATACTTACATTCCCTCCGTAATCAGTATGATATGATTTTAATCGATTCATCACCCTGCTTAAACGAAGAGATCTTAGCAACGATCAACGCATCAGATGAATTATTTATTTTAACAACACCTGATTATGTTACCCTCGCTTCAACCATGCATGCCTTGAAAACCTCTAAAGAAAAGAAGGTCCGTGTTTCGGGTATTATTTTAAATAAAATAAGAGGAAAGAATTATGAACTGGGACTCGAAATGATTGAAGACCTAACTAAAACACCAGTCGTCGCATTACTTGATTATGACTCTAAAATATTAAAAGCATTATCAAAAACAACACCAGCAGCACTACTTTCTCCAAACAGCAGCGCAATTGTTTCCTATAAAAAACTAGCATCAGCATTAATCGGAGAACGCTTTCACGACAAACGCTTTATTTCAAATTTCAAACGAATCTTCTCAAAAGGATTAAGCAAAGAAGATATTAATCGAGCAATTGTAATGGAAAGCCATTACTAGGTTTTTTTAAAAATTTAATTAAACTTCCTAAGCAGCTTTAACTTCTTCTTTAGGAGCAATACCTAAACCATCAGGAACAGACTGACTTCCATATTGAAGAACTTTTAAGTTAATCTGCACAACATTTTGATCAATATTATTAGCACTAACAGTTTTCTTTACTCGTACACCAGATTCAGCATGTCTTAATCTTAAACCCGGACCAGCAGTCAATACTAATTGCTTTCTACCAATACCCCCAAGATCTTTTCTAAGAGGGAAACCAGCATTATCACTAGCACCAGTAATCTCTAATTCGTACCCATCAAGACCAACTTCAGAACCATTAACTTTATCACCAATCTTTCTACCAATAAAAGGATTATCAGGTAATACTTTTTGATAGGACTTCCCTACCTTAACATCATTAACGACACATTTACATTCAGCCATAAAAACAGGCTATAGCCAGACTTTATAAACATTTTGTCCTTTACTTTTTTATGGAATTTGAAGAATTTTATCACCATTTCACCGATAAGGCAGATCGACTAAAGGATCCAATCTACGAACCACTTATCAGAATTGCTTATCACTGTTATCTGGAGAAGAGTGTATTAACGCCTGAAACAGTCGCTCAAGTGAGAGATATATTCACTCTTGGTTGGATAGCAGGAGCAATGCAAGTTCAAGAATCTCTTGCTGATAAACTTTTTCCAAGGGCTTTTCAGCGCGCTTTGGAAGATAAAACAAAATAACTTAGACGCCCCAACTAGGATTATCTTTTCTTTTTATTTCTGCTAATTCTTTCATTATTTGGATCTCATCTTCATTGAGATATTTCTTTAACCTCTTTAACGCCCTAAACTGATCCTCGGACATATCCGCATACAAAATATCGCCTTCCTTAACTTGTCTATTCATTGTTACATCAGATAACGAAACTGCTACAGACATCCCTTTAATTGCCTCTTCAACATTCTTTCCTTCATGCTGAATCGCCTTTAAGGTTGTAATCGGTTTTTCTCTAATTAAAGGAGTTCCAGATCTTGCTTTTCCAGCCATAATCTCCACACCCACAATCGCAGGATTAGACTGACGGAAAATGTATCCTTCCAAGATTTTAATTTTACACGGCCAGGTTAATGTCTTTAACTTTTTTGCTTCCGCAGCATCTCTTTCCTTAATTACCCATTCCTCGAACTTTTCAATTAACGTATAAATAACGTCACTAGAAAACACTTTTACATGTTCAGCATCCATTGCTTTTACATTAAATGCTAAGACCACTTTGTACAAAGGATCAACTTCAGAAGAAGCCTCAGCCAAATCTTTCTTAGAAACAGGACCAATACTCGCTCTTTTAATTTTAATTTTCTTTTCACGTAATAAATTAATTAACCCTTCTAAGGAACCTAACGAGTCAGCTTTCGCAACAACTCCCTCATCATCTAATTCTAATGTTAACTCTTTTACTTCCTCCATAATCTCAATCTTTACCTTTTCAACTTCCTTATTCGCAACTCTAATTGGCATACCTGGAATAACCTCATTTACATTCGGCGCTGCAATCTTGATTCCAACAGCAGCAGACACTTCCTTCAATTGTTTAAATTTTCCCTCATCAGGAACAAGCAACGCTTTTATCTTCGTTACAATTGGATTCTGCAATGTACCTACCACAATCTGATCACCCACTTTAATATGCCCATCATAGAGAATCACGTCTAAAGTCGCACCAAGCCCTTTCTCTTCAACAACTTCTAACACCGTCCCCTTTCCTGGACCTTCTAAATTAGATTTCAAACTCACTTCTAAAAACCTTTGCGCAAGACCAGTAATCACCATTAATAACTCTGGCAATCCTTCACCAGTCTTCGCAGACATCGGAATCATCGCAATCTGCTTTGTATAATCCTCAATACGATCAAACCGTTCTGCATTAAATCCTAACTTATACACTTCAGCAACAAGATTATACATCTTATTTTCAACTGCAGTCTTTACATTTTGATTTTGAGTCTCTAAACTTTTTAATAACGGAATCTTTTGAGAATGCCAGCCTGGAACAAGATCAATCTTATTTAACGCAATCACAAACGGCGTTTTTGCCTGCTTTAAAATTTCAATACTCTCAATCGTCTGCGGCTTTAATCCTTCATTAATATCTACTACTACAATCGCAATATCTGCTAACGATCCACCTCTTCTTCTTAGGTTAGAGAATGCTCGATGACCGGGTGTATCTAAAAATAACAATCCTGGAACTTTAATTTTAGATAAATCAAATAAATTCTTACATATCTCTTTCACAACCTCTAACGAAACAGCATACGCCTTAATAGATTGGGTAATTCTTCCTGGCTCTGACTCTACAATTGAAGATTTTTTAATCTGATCGATCGTTGCTGACTTCCCGCTGTCAACATTCCCCATCACGGTAACGATAACTTGTCTTAACATTGTCTAACTCCAGTAGCAAAAACATACTCAACATCTTTTTAAAGGCTTTCACTCTCTTCTTCACTATAGCGTAACCTGCGTATTAGTACAGCTATATGCTTTATATCTAAAATATGGATCAGTTATAAATAGCTTTTCCGATTATATCTTCTTAGTTGTGGAGGTGATGAACGATGAGACTTGGATTTCGCAGAAAAATTGATGAAGATACTCAGGAAGCAACGTACCATGCAGATCTGGACGAAGCATTAAATGGGGATCAAAACAGCCTAGAAGAATATGGATTCCAGATTGGCTATTACGAAGAATAATTTCCTTATTTTCATTTTTTTCTAGTAGGGGTACTGGAAAGAAAAAAAGGAGGTAGAAACCAATGAACGATGACGTACATTTGGGTTCAGTACTTGTTTTAGATAGGGATTTACGACCAATGTCGAGCTATCTAGAACCTTTACTCAACCCGTTTGAAATGGAAGAACTGTGCTTATAAG
>JBAZPJ010000091.1:0-5156 GCA_041648255.1 Candidatus Nanoarchaeia archaeon | reverse complement strand
GGTTGCTAGCGGTACAGTAGGTAGTTTTTTTATTCCGCCGTGGGGAACGGTGATTGGTGCAGCTGGAGGTGCGGTTGGAGGTGCAGCGGTCAGTCTTTTTGTGGGGTCTTCTAATTTCGAGCCGAAGATTGTTATTGGTGATGGAAAATTAATTAATAAGGTATGTAATTTAGAAATTAAAGCTAATGAAAAGGAAAAGTAAAATGGGACTTTGGCAATGGTTAATTGATCAGTTTCATAGAAAACCGATTGGAGATTCTCCTTGGAATACTCCGATTGTTCAAGATAAATCGCCAAATCTACGGTTATTTGCTAAAGAAATAGAAAAGTTCTTAGATTCTATTGAAAAGAATCTTAATATAAAAATAGGGAGAACGTTAGATAATCGAAGATTAAGAGCTTACGAAATATTTAATGCACCAAATTCTAGAAAGATGATTAAGGGTAAACCTCCATTTATGAATCTTGTTTTTTCCATTGATAAAGGTGCATTAGTTTGTTGTTATATTTCTATAATAACTAAGGAAAAGGGAGAGGCGATTGGAAGAGTAAAAATAGGGGATGCAGTAAGTTCAAAAGAAGAATTTGAATTGAAACTGGAAAAGAGCAGAAAAGAAATTGAATCTTCAATAAAAAGTCTTTTAGTACAATAATTGATAATAAGTTTGTTTTAAAAAATTTTAGAACTCTCAAACGGTGTAATGTCTCAAAACTGAACAAGGATATAAAGTCAAAACCTTTATATCTTGTTTTTATTTGTTGTAAGGAATGGCTAAGGGTGATCTTGCGTGGGATACGATTGGAAAGATGATTTTGGCATTGATTTTTTTATTGATTATTATTTTGGTAATATACGCGTTTAGAGAGAAGTTAAGTGATATGCTCGCTGGATTGAAGCGAGGATTGAGGTTTGGATTCTAATGTCTGGTATGGCAGTTAGTACTGTTGCAAAAGCGATTTTAGTACTGGGTGTCGTGCTTATTTTAGCTGTTGCAGGTATTACTTATATTAAGCCGCTTGTTGATGCGTTTCTAGGTGTGGATATTCTTTCTAATGTGCAAAAAGTAGAAGCAGGTTCTTCCTTTGATTTTTTTGTAAAGCAATATCAAGAGTGTAAGGCGGGTAATGATAATGAATGTTTGTGTTCCTCTTCTGTTGTTGTTCCAAGGAATGTTGTGTTAAAAATTGAAAATAATAAGCAATTAAAGCAGACAGAGTTTAGTTTGTTAAAAGGAAAGATTCTGGAAGGAGATCATCCTGTCTACGATGGTGAAGGAGAAAAACTTTCTGATCGTCCAAAAGAAGAATTACTTGTAAAGAACGATCTCTTATTTGTTGCTGCTGATGCGTGGGAGATTGTAAAGCGTGATGATAAAACAGTGTTAGATAGTTCTAAATTAGAATCTGTTCAAGATTATTTCTTAGCTGAAGGAAGTAATTGTAATCCTTGTTTGTATATTAGTGGAGATGCGGATAGTCAGGTAAAAACGTTTGATCCGGGGTATTTGTATAAAATAGATGATCAGCGGATGGTATTGGTGAGTGAAAGAATGAGAATTGGCGGGTCTGGTGTTAAATCTTCGCTTAGTGATGCTGAAAGAGGGCTTGTTCATGTATCTGGGGGGAGGGAAGATGTTGCTAAATTAACAAAGTGTGGAAAAGGAAAAATAGAAGGAAAATTATTATTTGAAGATCTATTAAGTAATGTAGAAAAGTGTTTAATGTTTAAACCGTATGCTGTTGAATATCTTTCTGAAGAATACTTAGTGAATGTGGGAAAAGATCCTGATGCACAGCTAGGATTTGATTGGATTGGAGCTGGTGTAAAGTATCGTGTTGATCGTTATGGAAATAGTAAATGGGAATTAACTTCATATTGGTTATTGCTGGAGGGAGTAATCAATAAAGAGACTGAAGGAGCATTAAAAGATGCACGCATTAAAAAACTGGATAATCCTTCAGGTAAAAGAAGAGCGTTAGCAAGTAGTTTTGTAAGTACGCTTCAAAAAAAGAATGCGGAAGCAGGCCTAGATGTAATAAATAAAAAGGGGTTTGTAAGAATTAATTCAATTAACTCTGGAGAGACTGAATTAACACAAATTATCTTCTTTGAAAAGAATCAATTAAAAAAATCTGTTCCTGTGGCAGCACAGTGTGCTTCGTTAGAGTTCTTTGCAAATGGTGTAACAAGAATTCCGCAAGGGTACACTATCTCTTTGAATAATGGATTATTTACGTTGCTTAAGTCAAATCAAGTCGTGTTTTCTTCTCCAAAGCTTCCAGTCTCTGTATGTAAATTAAAATACGATGATGCTTCCAGTGAAAGTTCTTTGTTAACCTCATTAAGCGCAGATCAAAAAACAGTGAGATGGAATCTCTACCAATATCCAACTGAAACAATGTGTGTGTATACGACTGATGTAAAAGCGTCCCAAACTGAGATTATCGAGAGGGTGGCTGGTCAGTTTAGTGAAGTAAAGAACGGATAGTTTAACCAAAACATTTATATAACGCCTTGATGAGGTAGTTGTAAAAGGTGAATGAATGAATAAAAAAGGTCAGGGTCTTCCATTAAATACGGTGATCATTGCGATTATTGTAATTGTTGTTCTTGTTGTTATTCTTATCTTCTTTGTTGGTGGTGTTGGTCAGGTTACTTCTAAGATTCGGCAAATTCTTACTGGGGGCATAAGTGGTCAGTCATTGCAAGTAGCGAGGAATGATTGTACGTCATTGTGTGAAACTGCAAAATCCCTACCCGATTCTCTTCAAAGAACAAGTGGATATTGTACGAAAGCCTTTATTGTAGATAATGGTGGAAAAGCAACGAGAATGGCTTGTGGTGCGGATTCCAGATTGAAAGATCTTACTGAAAAAGAAAAACAAGATTTGATTTCGAGCGGTGTGGATGTAGGTAGTACTCAGACGTTAGAGATTAGTTGTAATGCTGTATGTTAAAATGATGCACTCTAAAAAGGCTCAGAGTCTTTCTTTAAACACAGTTATTATTTTTATTATTGTGTTAGTTGTCTTAGTTGTGGTATTAATTATTTTTACTAAAACTGGGAATGCAGTCTTTGCAGCTATTAAAGAACGGGTGGATGTTTCTACAAGCCTAGTCAAATCTTTACCAAAATCACCATAGGGTTTAAATAAGTCCAATTCTGGAATACACTGATGAAAGGAAAGAGGGGAAATCTAGTGTTGGAAGAGTTAACTGAGCTTATTCCAACAATTATTATAGTGATTGGATTAGTAAGTATGGGCGTGTTGTTGTATCAGGCGTTTGCTTCTGGGAATGATTGTGATAATCAGAAAGAATGGGAGTCTGTTAAGAAGAGCGTAAGTTTGATTGAGTCTGGAGCAAGAACGTCTATTTCTACTCCGTTTGTAAATAGTAAATGTGCGTTAGTAAGTTATTCTGCTGATCAGTTTAATACCGTGCAGCCGGGAAGTGGGAGTCTTGTGGATGGAAATGCGAAGGTGTGTTTATGTAAGATTGAAAAAGAAAAGTGTAAACCCTTTAACTGTTATACACTTGCTAAATTAAAAGCAGTGCGTTTACCTCTGGGTGGGCAAGTATCTACAGTTGGAATGAAGAGGTATGTTTTCTTAGATATAAACAGGGAAGGATCTGAGTTAGTTATTGCAGTAGAGGGTGAAACTGAAACAAAACAATCCTATGTTTTTAATGATCAAAGTGAGAATAAACAAAAAGTTGATCCTGCTAATTTTATGAAACGTTTGAATGTTTTTTATACTGTTCCTGGAACATTAGAGTTAACTCGGCTAAACGTAGACAGTCATCCTTCTGCGTATCCGCAGGGTGCAGTTCAGATTAAAGACACATTTCCCTTTACAGTAAATTTAGATTTCAATTTAAAAACAGATACAGGGGGAAGAAAACTAGTTCCAAAAGAGGTAGATCAGATGAGTGTAGAATTTGTAATCTCGCCAGAACAAGTAGGGGTGTTAAAAGAAAATAGATTTTCTGCAAATGATCTCGTCTTATTTTATAATAAAGGAGAGGCTTGGCTTTCGTTGAAGTGTAAGACTGAAAAAGTAACAATGGGTGGAGTTGGTCCTGGCGGAAGTCCTGTTGGAGAAGAAGCAGTCTGTACAGCTGTTATTCCAACATTCATTGATGAATTTTTTATTTCTCCAAAAGAAAAAGAAGAACCAATTATTCTAGCGGAGGGAAAAAGTGTCCGTTAATTTAGTTTCAAAGTGGATGATGGAAGTAATCTTATTCTGTGTGTTAGTAGTTCTTTTTTTTGCTGCAATACCTTTAATTCAGAATGATGATACACATATTCAGCAGAAAGAGGTCAGAGAGTTAGCGTTAACGCATGATGCGTTGCTTGCTGCTCCTAATTCTGCGAAAGTTGCGTACAATCTTCCTAGTGAGTTTATTGTTGAACAAGGCGAGGATTGTCTGCTGACAGTAAGAAAGACAAGTGTTAATGGTCCGAATCAGCCTGCGAGATGGAAGTGTGTTGATACAAAGAAGGAAGAAGTTATATTTGGAAAAGGAGAGGGCGGTTTAGAGGTGGGTACTGGATGAATAAACGCGCTTATGTAGGGGGTATTTCAGTAAATCAGTTAGTTGTTATTCCTGTAGTGATGATTGCTGCAGTATTTTTTGTATTTCTGATTGCGGATTATAGAAAGGAAAGGACGGATGTTAGTGAGCAGGAAGAGTTTATTATGGCGAAAGTGTTAAGGTATTCGTCTGATTGTCTTGCGTATGAAGAAGAGGGTGTTACCCATCCAACAATTATTGATCCTAAAAAGATTGAAGGATTGAGGTTGGCTTCATGTTATGAGAATCCTCGTTTTTCGTATCGTGTGTCGTTACTGTCTGCGGATAAGAAGGTTATAAAAAAAGCAAGTACTGTTCCTGCAAATCTTGAGCCGTTAATTCAGGTGTGCGGAAAGCCTACGCCGACAATGACATGTTCTTCGCAGGAAAGGTACGCGCCCTATGTTGAAGATAATGTTGTGAAATCTGGAACGTTAAGGGTGGAGGTTGTAAGGTATGTTTAAGAGAGGAGTGATTGGTGATGCGTTACCGAATTGGGCTTCAATTATTTTTATTGGATTAGTGATGCTGTTATTTAGTTTTTTTATAATTGGTGAGGAGATTGGTGGGGGAA
>JBAZPJ010000090.1:0-5284 GCA_041648255.1 Candidatus Nanoarchaeia archaeon | reverse complement strand
AAGTCATTCGGAGGTACTGGATAGTGCAAAAGACTTATAAAGAAATCATTTAACAAGTGTTTAATGGAAGTAGAAGATCATTATAATGAAACATTTCGAGAAGATTATGCGATAGTAAGAAAAGATTTTTTGGAACGAGTGAATCTAGTAATGCGATTAGTAGGAAAGGAAAAATACGTATTGGATGTAGGATGTTTTAATGGGTTTATTAGTCAAAAGATTCAAGAAAAAGGAAATAAGGTAATCGGTATAGAGTTTTCAAAAGAGGCAGTGAAACTTACAAAAGCAAAAGGAGTGGAGTGTATTCAGCATAATATTGAAAAGAAAAAGTTACCGTTTAAAGATAAAACGTTTGATATTGTTTTCTTAGGTGAAGTAATTGAACATATATTTGATACAGATAAACTATTGCAAGAGAGTTGTAGAGTGTTAAAGGATGAGGGAGAGTTAGTGTTAACAACGCCAAATGTTGCAGCATTGAATAGAAGAATTAAATTGTTAATAGGTGTAAATCCAAGTTTAGATATTGGAGTAAAAAATGAAGAAGGAAAATTAAATCCGGGCCATATACGTTATTTCACAAAAAAAAGTTTAGAAATTATTTTAAGAAGAAATGGATTTATCCCAACGGTGTGGAGGGGGGATACGATCATTTTGAAGTTTTTAAGATTTCCAAGACTTGCTAAACGGTTTCCAACATTTGCTTGGTGTTTAATTGTAAAGGCAAAGAAAGTAAAAGCAATTTAAGGTCGTTTAGGTGAACATTTTAAGAATACAGTTCGTGCATACTTGTTATCTGTTACATTATTGAAAAATTTGTCAATTCTCGATTGAGAAGTAAGTCTATTCATTGCAGAGTGGAAGTAGGAGTTAGGAGTGAATGGTCGGAATAAGCATCCTCTTATTTTTTTAACAGCGAATCCTTCTTCTTCCAAAAGGCGTTTTAATTCTGATAGACCATATTGTTTATGCCACATGCGGTAGATCGGTTGTGTTTGGTCAAGTTCTTCTTTATGGAGTGTTTTTAGATATCCTTGTTCTTTTTTCTGAACATACCAAGTGGAGTTTTCTGAAGTGTGAGAGAGTGATGCTGAAAAGATGAGTCTTGTTTTAGGTCCACAAAGGCTTTTTATTTTTTTTAAGATTGGACGAGGATCTGGTAAGTACTCTAAGACTTCTGTAAGGATAATATAATTTGGTTTGTTAAATCCGCCTAAGTCTCTTTCTTCGAGTTTATCTAGGTCTAATACTTTGAAGGCAACGCGTTTAGGATCTGATTTCTTTGTTAAGTCTAAAGCTGTTTTAATATGGCCGAGAGATAAGTCAATGCCAAGGATATTTGCGTTAGGAATCTTATTTAAAATATAAAAGTCGTATAATCCAATTCCACAGCCAAGATCTAAGATGAGGGTTTCTTCTTCTTTTTGTTTAATTAGACTTAAGGCAGTGTCCATTTTTACTTTGTAAGAAGGTTCGTTTGGAACAAGAGAGTCTGATAAGTTGGTTACATAGCTTGTTTCTAAGGCTTGTTGGTAAAAGGTGTCTAGTTCTTCTTTAGAGGGAGTTAAAGATTCAATTTGAGCTGTAACTGTCTGTGTATCACTCTTTTTTCTCGCCATTGAGAGGTGCGATTTTTGCTTCTTATATTAAGCTTACTGTTTTTTTTCAGACTAAAAGTTCTATCTCTTCTCTTCATCGCTTTTGAAAGCATTGCTCCAGGAACCATCAGATTCATCATCAGGAGTAGATTGTCTGGAAACCCATCTTCCAGTGTCTCCGCCCGTCTCTAATTCAAATTTATGATAGTCCTGTTCAAGGATGTCGTCAAGAGAAGAAAATCCTTTTTCTTTTAAGTGGATCTTTCTTTTGCGATCAAGTTGTTGGAGGTAAGCCCATACTTGAGATGTAGGATAGAGGGTAATTCTCGCACCTAACCCGTGCTTATGTGGAATGATTTCTAGCTGCTGGGGAGTAATTCGGTGGGATCGAAGGTAGTGACGTGAAGCGGTAGAAATGGAAGGTCCGCCTAGATTTTTAAGAATAGATTCAACCTCTTGAGAATAAAGAACGTTTTCTCCGAGTTTCTCAGCGATTGCTCTTTTCAGTGTATCGTAGGTCATAGTATAGGATTAAAAGAAAAATTAATAAAGCTTAGTTAAGGAGATGTATTTTTTAAAGAAGTGTAGATTTCTTCAATATGTTTTGTAATTTTTTCTGGCTGATGTTCTTGTAATGTTTTTTTCATGTTCTTTGTTAATTGAAGTAGTTCCTTAGGTTGTTTTAATTTAATTATTTGTTGTTTCCATTCTTCTTTATCAAAAGGATTGCTTATTCCTAAATATCTATCTGAAGGAAGATCTAAGATTCCACCGCGTGTGGTTGCGATTAATGGCTTTCCTAATGCTGCTGATTCTAAAATTATTCCTGAGAATGGTTCTTCCCAGAGGGAGGGTAAGAGGATTGCGTCTGAAATTGAAAATAAGTTAAGAGTTTCTGCATGAGTTAATTTTCCAGTAAACGTTGCAGGCATGTGCTGTTGTAAATAGTTTTTTAAGGATCCATCGCCAATAATTAAGAAATCGAATTCTTCTTGAAATTCTTTAACAACAGGGATGAGTAAGTGTATTCCTTTATTTGGTTCTAAGTTTCCTGCGTAAGTAATGATCTTTTTCTGTAAATTGTATGTTGTTTTCAATATTTGTTCTTCTTTTTTAGTTAATGTAATCTTAAAATTGCTTCTAAAAGGATGGGCAATGTGGATGTTTGTTTTAATTCCATTCTTCTCCAGTTTCTCTTTAACAATCGTTGAGTTTGCAATTTTAGCATCAGCTTGTTCTAAGACTGAATGAATTTGCTTCAAATGAAACATCTTATACCAATCAAGTGGAATTCTTTTTACAGTTAAACTGCATCCAAGAATGCATTTTGTTTCGCATCCATTACAAACTTCTAATCTTTTAGTCAAACAAGTGCTTTTAGGACAAGCAAACCAATAATCACGATAATGGGTAACTGATTTAATTCCCATTTTTTTAGCCGCCTTAATTGCAGGTACTGCAGTGATGCGGTCATGGGAGTGAATAATATCTATTTTTTCTTGTTTAATGATTTTAATAAAAAAGTTTTTCAAATAGTGTTCTTGGAGGAAGTAAGGGTGTTTTTTTACTTTTTTAAATAAGAGCGTTTGTAATTCTGGATAAGGTTCCGTAGAAACAATAGTTACATTGTGTCCTTTTTTTATTAATTCTCTAGCCAGATGAAGCATGCTGATTTCTGCTCCGCCATAGCCAAGGGGATGGTAAGTGGTAAAGAGGATATTCATTGTAAAGAAAGGCACGAAAAAAGTGTTATAAAGTTGTCGTTTATAGGTAAAGTGATGGATGGATTGAATAGTTTACAGCAAGAAAGATTGGAAGAAGTGTTAACCACTGCTCATGAAGATATACCTGCGTTAGTAAGTTGGGGAGAGTTGGTCGGTTTCAAAAGATATAAAGGGACGATTCAGAGAAAGAGGGAAAGATTATGGAGTGTTGATAAGCTTGAATTGGAAGAAAGCATTCTTGTAATCCATCCGAGCGCAGTTGTTCGTTTTGTAAGAGATGAAGTTGAAAGAAAGAAGAATTCTAAAGCAGGTTATGTATGTTTAAAATATGAAGACGAACCTAGATTCTGCATTTATGTGGAAGAAGGAGAATACGAAGAAGCAGGATTGAAAACCAGTTCTTTTACGGTAGTTGGATTAAGACCAAGGAATAAAGGGCTAGATGATCAATTGGCAAAATCTAATTTAAGAAAGATGTATGTTCGTTATTTCTAATCTAATTTTTTTGTTCCGCTTAGCAGCATCCCAACACTCAAGTTTGGATAGTTATATCCTGCTTTAATTAAATAGAGAAATAAATATCTAAAGGGTAAGATGTTTGCAATGTGTTCTATTTTGGGGATAGGGATGGGTAAGCAGTATCCTTTTACGTTAATTTCATCTAAATAAGGAGCAAAATAACGTGCTAATTCTTTTGGAGTGTATTCGTAGTAATGTTTGTCGATGACAACGTGTCCAAAGATTCTTCCGCGTAGTTCTCTTCTGTTGGGAGTAGTGAGATATAATCTTCCGCCTGGTTTTAAAACTCTAAGTAATTCTTTGATGCCTTGTTCTGCCATGTCTTGAGGAATGTGTTCAATGACATCAAAGCAAGTAACTTTGTCAAAGGTATTATTTGGAAAAGAAAGCTTAGTAATATCTCCAACTTTAAAGGTAACATTATCTAATCCTAATCGTTCAAAGATTAATCGTGCAAATTTAAGTGGATATTCTTGATGATCTACGCCAATAACTTTTTTTACGTTAGGTGCGATTAAGGAAGTGAGTTTTCCATCTCCACATCCGACATCTAAGACTGTGTCGCTCTTAGTAAATTCTGGTAAGATGAGTTTGACTGGTCGTTCGTATGCTGCTTTAAAGTATCCGACCCAGGCCCAGTGGTAGGGGAAGATGTATTCATTGATTTTTTCCACAAATTGACCCTCAAAGGAACGTATTTAAAGGTATTGCCTTTTTTCGTTTGATGAAAATTGGCTTTATTTCCACATATTTTTATCCTGTATTAGGTGGTGCTGAGTCAAATTGTTTTTATCTTGCGAGAGAGTTAGCAAAGAAGCATGAGGTGCATGTATTTACCAGTAATGATGGTTCGTTTCCTGCAGAGGAAGTGATTGAAAACATCCAGGTGCATCGTTGTAAGACTACGTTTAGGAAAGGGTACTATGCTGCGTTCTATCCAAGTTTATTAAAAAAAGTAGTACAGCAAGAGTTAGATATCTTACATGTGCATTCGTTCGGTTTCTTATGGCATGATGTGTGTGTTGTTTTAAAAAAGTTATTTTCACCTAAAACAAAATTAGTAATTACACCCCATGGTCCATTTATGGCGTTAAAGAAGTATGCTTTATGGAAAATAATTATAAAAAAGATAGTAAACGTTATTGAATTTGTTCCTAATCGAATATATAATCGTATTATTCAAGTAAATCCGTATCAAAAAGAATGGCTTCCTAAATATGGATTTAAGAAATCAAAAATAATCTTCTTGCCTAATGGAGTTCCTGCTAATTTTTTAAAGAAAGCAAAGCCTTTAAAGAATTTAAAAGGTCATTTTGTGATTAGTTACGTTGGTCGTGTGCAAAAATATAAGGGTCTTGATCAAGTTATTCGTGTTCTTCCGTTCTTAAAAGAAAAAAGAAAGGATGTTCTGTTTGTGATTGCTGGTGATCCGGAAGAGATGAA
>JBAZPJ010000089.1:0-5288 GCA_041648255.1 Candidatus Nanoarchaeia archaeon | reverse complement strand
GCCTCTAAAAGCAGTTATCTTTAAATAAAACTAATTATCAACAACATCATGAACCCACTCTTACTCATCTTCTTAATCTTGCTCACCACCCTGGTTATTTATTGGGTCTTTGTTGGAGAAAAGAAACAAAAGGATCTACTCAAATGAACTTTATTCGAAAAATCTTTGAAGGAAAAAGTGACGAACTCGTCCATAAACAATTCGTTCGTTATGGCAAAGGAAGTTATGAAAATAAAGCTTTACTGGACATTACTGCATCTAAAACAAATTATAAAATAAAAACAAGCTTTGAATACTCTGGGGAATTCGCAGTAATCCTCGCAGAAGGATTAACTGGCAGCGCCAAAGTTACAGGTGGCATTATTTCCAAGAAAGATATTAGCTCTGAACTAGGAAGTCTTGTTGTAAGCATCAAACAATTCGCAGGAATAAAAACATTCAACATTGAAGCAGATATGAACAAAGAACAAATCTTAGATCTCTTTAAACGATTCCCCACAAATTTAATTTTATTATCTTTTAAAGCGAATAAAGGAGAATTAAAAAGCAAAGTAAAATCTCCAAAAGCTGCAAAAGTTGGAAAAGATGACGAGGGACCGAAAGCGGACTTTTGCGTCTTGACTACAACAGATAAAGCTCTTGTTGAAGACTTATTATTTGATATAAAAGGAGAACCTAAAAAAGTATTTGTTAATCATACCTTTGTAATTAATAACCTTACTGTTCCTAAAGAATATGAACATGACGTTCAATTATCACGCTATCACGCAATCAGAAAAGGAACATTAATTAGAAAAATAACTATTGACGGAAAAGACGAAATAAAAGAAAAAACATTTGAAGCTTAATCTTCTGTGAATAAGATCCCGAGAATTGAAGTCGATACACTTTTATACTAGCAGAAAAAATAAGCTCACATGAAAAAAATTTTACTTTTCAGCTCTCTTATTCTGCTTTTACTCTTTTCAACTTCATGCCAAAAACAACCAACCTATCTTCAACCCCATATTACAGATCTTGCTTGTGATACAGAAACTAACTGCCCTGAAGGACTGGAATGCTGGAATTTAGACGGAACATCTTCATGTGTTGACCCTGATCCCTGCAAGTGGTATTGTGGCGGAGCAGATAATTGTCAAGTTTTAGAATCCTTTCCTCCTCAAATCCAATGTCCTACTGGATTGTAATCTCCTTCTAAAAATAATTTAATCTTCTAACACTCTTCTTACATACGCTTTTACTTTCTGGAATAAACCCGCATCAACTTCTAACTGACAATTAGCATTTACTTCAGATCTCTCCCCCTCTAAATTATCATATGCAATTTTAAATTTCACTTCGCCACTATCCGCAATAAAATAATTTCCCCGAATTGGCAATGTTACTAACTGCGTCCCTTTGAAATCTTTTAACTTAAACGGCTCTAACCCTTCAATCAACAAATACGCATTCTCCACAAAATCATTTGATCTTAGAATTAAAGAAATCCTTCCACTCTCATCAGCATTTAAACGCTGCGGACACTTTACCTGAACTACTTTTAATTCACTCTGCTCAAACCAAACTGGAACACTAATTAATTTATCTTCCTTTTTAATTAAAACTTTATCCTCACCCTCTTTCAACTCTTTTCTTTCAAACAATAGTCTCCCTTCTTTAATTAATTTACATTCATTTTCAAAACAACCTTCATCAGCCCCTTCTACTCCACACTCAACCTCCTGCTTCTTTTCTAAACTTCTCGTTTCACACTTAATTTTAGCATTTAATTTTTCAAACTCACTTTTCCTAATTAAAAACTCCGCCTTTTCTAAAGAAATCTTTCCAAACTTTTTTCCAAACTTGATTTCAGAAGCAGACTTCTTACCAGATCTATCCTTCACTTCAATTACCGTTAAAAATTCATTATCCCCCTCTTCCGGGATCTTAACTAAGAAAAAATAGGAACGTTCTTCATTAGCATCTAACCATACTGGAATATCTCTCACTCCTAATCCCGCAGGAGCTTTTTTTAAACTTAATCTCTCAAATAATGGATCCGCATTTTTGTTTTTTACAATCACTTCAACAGGAACAACACTCCCAAAATCAACCTCTCTTGCAAGCGGAATAATTTCTTCAATACTCGCAGGCCGCTCTTCTAATATCTCTTCAAGCACCTTTACTTTCGCAATAGGCTGATGAGGTTTTATTTTCTTAGCATCATACCAACGGTATACAATGGACGAATAATCAACATCACTCCCTTCCTTCATCTTAATATGCGTCGGATCCACCCATCCGAACTGACCGAATGTTACATCAATAGGAATCCATTTTCCATTAATATATACCTCTGCCCATGCATGCGGAATCCAACGCTCCTTAAACGCTTCACTATACACTAATCCGGAAACATATCTACCTGGAATATCTAATGAACGCACCATTGCCAGAAATAAAATCGTCATCTCATCACATACACCTGCCCTTTTTTCCAACACTTCAACAGCAGAAAGAGAAGCAGCTACATTCAATGAAGATAAATCATAGTTAATATTCTCCTGCACCCACCTTCCAATCTTCATTACCTTTTCTAAAGAACTTCCTTCTCCTGCAACACTTAAGGCAAGTTTTTTAATCTCTGCATCATTACTATTAATAAATTTTGTTGAACTCAGAAATTTATTTTCATTATTTGCAATCCTATTTCCCTCATTAACAGACTTCTCAATCTCACTCTTAATTCTAAACTCCGCATCACTCACCGGATCAATCCATTTAATAAAAATACTCTCCGAAGCCTGCCAGATATCTGCATTCGGATCTGCACTTAATTCTAATAGAGAAACCTTTTGATTTATCCCCTCTCTGGGAAAAAACGTCAAATTCGCAGTTAAATTTCTCACTTGCTCGTCCGCACTTACACTAAAAATTAATTCCGTATCCAATCTCAACGAAATAGCATCTTCTAACCCTGCAGAAACAAACGAAACATACAATAAAATAAGAACTCCAACTATTACCCCTCTTCGCATTTCCTTCATCTGCTTTTCCAACTTTAAAATACTATCTTTTTTCACCCTAAAAAACCACAACCTATAAAAACCACTCTTATTCTAAAACACCTTATGAAAAAAAAGAGCAGAAAGAAGAATCGCTCTCTGCAGCATCGTTCCTATTTTCCTCTCGCCTTCCTTATCTTAGCAGTTACTTTTATCTTATTTCAATTAACACCCGGTCTTACTGGATTTGCAATCTATGATCCCTCCCTTGTTTCCCTTTCCTATGTTAGCCCTACTCCCCTCCATCAAAACATTACCTCCTCCACAACTGCTTTCATCAATGTGACCTCCTCTGTCAACTTAACTCAAGCATGGCTAGAATGGAATTTAATTAACGAAACATTGCAAGGACAAAATCAGAATTGGTTCCTAGAAAAAACAGGAACAGGAAACTTCACCTACCGCGTTTATGGAAATATCTCAAACGGGACTTACGGAACAACAGAAGAACGAACACTCACCTTAGGATTTGTTCAATCCCCTCCCCAAAATACAACTAATGTGACTCTTTTCCTTTCAACTATTGTTCTTCCAGAAGATTCAAACTTCACTTCCATTGATCTCTTAAACGCAACAACACCTACTGGCAGCTCACCAACCTATTCTCTCCTTTTCCACAATCAAACCTACCTCAACTGCTCCATTAACTCAAACAGATACTTAAACTGCACACTTGTAAAAAACGCTTATGGAACGAGCAGCATCACTATCAGCACAAACCAAAATAGTACAACCTTTTCTATTAACATCACTCCAGTTAACGATCCACCAACACTCACACAAAAATTTAATAATCTCACCCTAAGCTCCTCTAAAAACACTACCCTCGCTCTTTCAAACTTTTTTACTGACGCAGAAAACGACAGTATCAATTACACCACCACCAATCCAGATTCCATTCTTTTTACCTTTAATCAAAGCAACGTTCAACTTACACCTAAAGAAGAAACAAACGCAGAACGCAACTTTACTTTTATCGCCTCTGATGGAAAAAATAGTACTCACTCAAATATGATCTTTGTACAACTCACCGCACTTAACATTACACCAGCAATTACTCAAGAAGCATTCACCATTCCCCCTCAACAATGGACAAAAAACACTCCCCGCTTACTTGACTTAACTAGATTTACTTCGGTCCCCTCCTCCTCGACAATTACTCTTACAGGATTAAGCAAGATTACTTCTTCAATAAACGGAACAACCATTACTCTAACACCACCGCAGGATTGGAATGGAACAGAACAAGCAACAATTACACTTACTTCTCAGCAGAAAATACTCACCAGCAACCAAGTAACATTCACTGTTGTTTCTTTACCAAATAATCCGCCTGTTCTCAGCACAGCGTTTTCTCCTCTCTCTTTTGAAGAAGGAACAACAAACCTCACTCTTAACTTAAGCCAACACTTTACAGATCCAGATCACGATCCCTTAACTTACACCTTTGGAGAAACAGTTGCAGTTACAACAGCACTTCAAGGACAGGATGTAGCAATCTTTACCTTAGCAGAACCTTCCTCTGAAATTACAAATGAAACTGTTAAAATCTCCGCAACGGATCCTACTGGCGCAGCAATCACTCAAGACCTCACCGTCACCCTCGCAGCAGTTCAACAACAATCACTCTCCCTCGGCTGGCTCCTCTATCTCTTTGTTGCAGCATTTGTTGTAACCGGACTCGTTGTCGCTTACAAAAAAAGAGATGCTCTCCACTTTACGATGCCAGGAGTATCGACAGACAACTGGATGGCAAGATTATACTGGAAAATGCTTACTCCTAAAAAAAATCCAACTTACAAACAAGAAACCTACCACCTCAAAGAACTACTCGGCATTCTTGAAGCACTTATGAGCGGCACAGAAGATAACGTAGCGAAAAAAGCTCTTTCCAAAGAAAAACCAAGATTAAAAGACGCCTACTCAGCCTTATCCTCTATCTTAGAAGAAGACGAACGCAGAAAAGAAATCTTAACCTTACGAGAAATAAAATCCTCCTTCATGCAAATTAGAGAACTTACCAACGATCAACTTATCAAAGAAGAATTAGAAAAAGCAGACGAGTTATTAGCAAAAATTCTTAAAAGCTTTTCAAAATAATATAGAAAAAATTTATATAGCATTAAAAATAAACGATAAACAAACAATGGATTATTTTAAAAAAATGGGTGTGGCAACGGTATTACATAAACCTCTCTTTCCTTTTATTTTTATTATCGCTCTTTCCTTTAGTCTTTTCTTCGT
>JBAZPJ010000088.1:0-5448 GCA_041648255.1 Candidatus Nanoarchaeia archaeon | reverse complement strand
TACAAAGCTTTTTTAAAAAGCTTTGTAATTCTTTACAGTACATTTTTTAGCAAGAGATTAATCCATGCACTAATGCATGGATTTTTCTCTAAATTCTACAGTAGTAAAAAATCACTCGGAGGTACTGGTTACGCAGATGATTTTATATATCCAACTAAATGGACTATCTTTTAGAAGAAAACTAAACAAAGAACTGATGAGAGATTTTAATTGGTGAAGAACTGAGAAAGAAAATGAAAAAAGAGTATGAAACAATTGATGAAGCATTAAAGAACAATTTTAATACCAACACTAATAATAAAGCCTTAATCCTTATAGAAGAATTAAAGGATGTTAAAAGCAAGGGATATTTTACAAGAGTGGAGTTTTTGAAAATGTGTATGTGGAAATCCCCAAGACCTAAAAAGTTTTATTTAGAAAACTCAGAGGATACAATACAGAATGTTTCTAGGATCGCTTTAGCTGAAATATCTGAAAATGTGAAGATAGAACTATTAACAAGCCTTAGGGGAGTTTCAATACCAGTGGGATCAGCAATATTAACCTTAATAGAACCACAAAACTATGGAGTGATCGACATAAGAGTGTGGCAAACATTACATACTTATGGATTAGTAAATACAAAACCACAAGGCCGCGGATTCACAACGCAAGACTGGATCACCTATTTAGAAAAATTAAGAGAATTAGCACATAAATTAAAAACATCCGTTAGAGACATAGAAATAAACCTCTTCTTTTACCATAAAAAAATCCAAGAAGGAAACCTATACACAAAAGGAGCTGCTTAATATAACCCTTTTTTAAAGATTCTTTTTACTAAAATCTTGTTCTTTTTTATTTCTAGAAGATTAATTGAGGGTTTTGTTGAAGTATATCCATATCCTGGAATAGGAGATCCAGCATAGTAAGCTTTTACTTTAGATTTTATCTTGCTAAAGTTGTGGAAGTGTCCTATTGCTAAATAATCTAGATTAGAATGATTAATTTGTTTCAGGGTTATTGGTGATTTTATTTTATTGCCTTTAGCGACAAATGACCCGTGCGTGATTCCAATTTTAATTTTTCCATAATCTTTAATTGAGAAGTGGCTTTTAATTGGACTTACGGAATCAGAGATGTATGGAAAACCGTAAATGTCTATCTTTCGGATTCTTTTTATTCCTGCTTTATTAAAGAAGAAAACGTTTTCTGGAAATTTGGATTTTCTCCAAACACTCTGGGGTATATTTGGATCGTTATTGCCGGGGATTAAGAATATGCTAATGTTGTTCTTTTCTAGTTTCTTAAATTCGCGAATAACAAAACTTATTACTTTCTTTTCGGGAAAGGAGGTATCGAAAAAGTCTCCTGCAATAATTAAAATAGAAACTTTATTCTGAATGCAACTATTAACTATCTGACTAAAGGTTTGTTGTGTTTTTTTAGAAGTATCAAGATGGATGTCTGATGTATGAATAATTTTAGTAGTTGTTTCCATCTTTCTTTTTGTTTAGGTTTTTCTCTCTTGCTAAATTAAGCATGACAATATGGTTACCGATGGGAGTAAGATTTCTCATCATAATTAAAAAATAATGACTGATGATCGGGTTTTTGTCTTTCAACACATCCAAAATATTATCAAAGAGTGCTTGTCTGCTTTCGAAGAAGATGCGTGTTTTATCCACGTTTAAACTTTGATAAGCAAAGATAAGATTGGAATACATTTCTCTTACGGTTTTGACGAGTTCTAATTCTTTTTTGGTTAAATCAAGTGTGTCTGTTTTTTTAGCGTAGTCATAACTATATCCGATGTAGAGGGAGATTTCTATCAGGCCGTTAATGAAGTCGTATGCGTAACGGGAGTTGATTGAGTCGTAGATTTGTTTTTTGTTGATAAGTCTTCTTGAGAGGTTACAAAGTTTGCAGAATGTGTAGAAGATTTGTCTAACTTCTTCGTAGTTGGCCGGCTTTTTGATTGCACAATCTTTAATGAAGTAATCAAATTGAGAAAGAACAAGCAGCATAACCCTTTTGATTAAGGTTTCATATTCTGATTCGTCAATGGACACAGTACACCTTAATTTGCAATAGTTAGGTTTACTTTCAATAACTTCTAATCCAGTAAGAAGGTGTAAGTCTTTTCTGATCAGGGAAAGTTGATTTGGTTTAGAATAGTTAATGGTGATCTCATCATAACCAGCGGTATAAAGATGTCGGATAATGCGGCTGACATACCAGTCTTCATTTTCAGATAAGTCCGTTTCAATACTATCAAAATGTTTTTCTTTTAATGAAATAACTAATGATCCTTGAGAGGTTTCGAGGTTAAGGAATTGACCGTTTTTGAGATTGTTTGCTTTTGCCCATTGGGAAGGAAGAGAAATTGTAAGCGTACTGCCACCGTGTTGAACAATTTTACGTTGCATAAAGCATGAAAAGTAATAAAATATATAAATCTATCTGGAATGTGTATATTATTAATAAAGATATAATTATACACGAAGAATATATAATAACTCGTCACTTCTCATCCATTTATGGAACAATCACCCGCCCAGATCTTGGAAAGATTTCAACTTAGAGTTGCTATTACCGATTTTTGCAATATTGGATGTGTCTTTTGTTCTAACGAGGGCATGGCTTGCGATCAACGAGATACAGGAAATGTTTCTGTGGAAGATTTTGCTTATTTGTTAGGGGTCTTAGGAAAGAATGGATTGAAACATATTTCGTTGACCGGAGGAGATCCAACCTTACATCCAGAATTAGGACGGATTCTTGGAGCAGTCAATAACACACCCAGTTTAGAGCAAAAGTTTTTCCATACGAACGGCATTGAGTTGGATCGTGCTCTTGCAATTGGTGGCTTAGATGCTTTTACAAAAATCGCAGTCTCGGTTCACGCATTTGATTATGCTGCTTGGAAGAAAATCACACATGGAAGTCAGCAGCAATATGAACGACTAATGAATAATCTAACTCATCTTGGTAAAGCAGGATATGGGAGACGAGTTGAAATTAAGCATGTTCCTATTGAAGGAATTAACACGTCCGATGAAATGTTTAGAAGAACCTTAGACTTTTGCAGTCAATACAGATTCAGATTTAAATTTTTGAATCTTGAGGCTATTGAAAAAGGGCAAGTAAGGCTTGCACAACCTATTGAAGATCTTACTCAAAAATTAGAACGCTTAGGATGCGAACAAGTTCCAGATCAACGATCTTTTAGGGGACAATCTTCTTACCTTCCAATCACACCTCTTTCTTACAAAGGAAATCGTGGGGTTGTCATTGAAATTGGATGCGGAGAAAAAGATGTCTGCGATGCGTGTTACGATTCAAATGAAATTTTCGTTATGCCTCCTTTAGATCTAAAACCGTGTCATGTAAGTAATTATACTATCCCGTTAGTAGAAGCAGTTAATGATAGGGATGAGGGGGCGATTTTAGATAAAGTTGTTGAGTCAAGAAGATTTTTACAAACTCGACCAGGATTAGATGCAAAGTACTGGAGGTTAAGAGTAGTACAATGAAAAAAGAAAACGTAGTAATCATTTTTGCAAAATGGCCAGTCTTAGGAAAGTGTAAAACGAGAATTGCGGCTATAACAAATGAACAATTTAGTCTAGAATTAAGCCGAGCTTGTCTTACCGACCTTGTAAGCAGAATAAAAGAATCAAAAAGTTACGATCTTATTTTTGGTGTAGATAATAAAGAAGAAGCTAATTTATTCAAAGCAAACTATAATCTTGCTTGCGTTTTAACATCCTCTTCAAAACAAGTATTCAATCAAAGCGAAAAATTTAGTAATCTCTTTTCAAATCTTCTTACCGATTACAAGAAAGTTGTTCTGATTCCCATGGATGTACCGTTCCTTCAAGAACAAGATTTAACTGAAGCATTCTCTCTTTTAAATAACAAGAAATATGTTGTTGGTCCTGAACTAAACGGGGGCATCTATTTAATAGGTATTAATACGCCTTTTGAAAAAAACGTTTTTGAAAACGTAAGATGGAGCACACCGTTCTCTTGTAAAGACTTCATCTTAAACTGCAGCGTAAAAAATATTGAAGTATTAGAATTAAAGACAGATCTGAATACATTTGAAGATATTATTAATACAGAGGAACTTATCGAGAAAAACTGTCCAACGTTGTCTAGACTAATTAGAAATAGTCTTATCTTTTCAAAGCTCAAAAGAAAAAGACCAGTAAAGAAAAATCCCTTGATTGTGACTCAAGATATCTTGCAGGAGAAAGTATGGTAAAGGTTATTGAATTCTTGGGGCTTTCTCGTGCGGGTAAATCAACACAGCAAAAAAGAGTCTTGCAAGAATTGCAGAGCAGAGGGTATGTGTGCGAGTCTTTTGTAAGACCAAAGTTTGGATTTAAAGAAGCAGGAAGTGTGGAAAATTTTCACCTTAGATTCTTTGAAGAGATGAGAGCAAGTTATGAATCTGCAAGAACTCGTCAGATAGATTATTTTGTCTTTGATCGCGGTTTTCATGATAGAATAGCTATGCTTACAAAAGACGAAGAGAGTGGAAAATTATTTGGTACAAGGGCAGAATCTTTAAGAAAAGAACTAGAAGGGTATACAAGAGAGGTATATCCTGCAGTTTTATTTTTAGTTTCTCCAGAAACTTCATACAGCAGGTGGGCAGCACAAAGGGCAGAAGGCTTAGATAACGGCGTGTTCTATCAAGGATTAGATGATGAAGAGAATGTCTTTACCTTAAGAAGAGAACATGATCTTTATAAAAGAATGATAGTGAAGTATCCTCATCTTGTTGAAATAAGTGGAGAGTTAGAAAAAGAAATAATTACGGAAAGTTTACTTGAAATAATAGGAATAAAAGGGGCGTATAAAAAATGCGTAGGAGCGGATGAAACATGCACGAAATAGAAGTAAAAATGAAATACGAAAACAAGGAGAAGGTTCTTGCTAAAATAAAGACGTTAGGAGCAACATTCAGAGAGGAATATCCATTAAATGACACCTATTTCAGTCTAGATGCTACGGACATGAAAGATGCTAAAGAATTTATCAGAATAAGGAAGAAAGGAGAAAAATCAGAACTTACCTTTAAAGGAAAGAAAGAAACCTCTTCAGAAATTTGGAAAAAAATAGAACTAACAACAACCTTGGGAGATTCAGAAGCGATGAATCAAATCCTAGACCATCTCGGATTTAATAGAATTCTCGAAAACAAATCTATGAGAGAATACTGGATGATTGGAGACGTAGAGATTGCATTCATCTCACTCTTCCAACCTACCGAACTAGACTGGTTAGAAATAGAAGCACCATCTGAAGAAAAAGTACAAAAAGTCTTAGATCAACTTAACGGACTTGCTGAGACAGTTGGAGAAGAATATTTCAAAAAAATAGATGAAGCCAAAGCAAAAAAAGCTACAAACAAGTAACAATGGTACTAACAAATCCCAACAGTTACCAAAAAGGAAA
>JBAZPJ010000087.1:0-5452 GCA_041648255.1 Candidatus Nanoarchaeia archaeon | reverse complement strand
TGAAAATTTGGAATTAAGAATGGTTGTTCCTGGGTTCGAAGTGCCAATGACGGGCGCTGATCAGAGAATTAGTGTCAGTGATTCCAGAGTAAATAGAGAATTGCTTTTAGTAATTCCACAAGGAACAAAGCCTGGATTGTACACAGGAAAAATCACAGCCTATAATGGTGAAAGTGAAAGAGTAAGCGAATACTTTACGTTCAACGTAGCGTAATTCTATTCGTCACCAAAAGGTTTATAAGGAAGTACTAACTACGGAATGACAACAAAGTAGGGGTGTGTATGGAGGATATGAAAATGAAAATGAAATGTATGAGTTTAATTGCTTTAATGTTAGTAGTGACATCTTTATTTGGAAGTCTCGCAGTAGCTGCTCCAAGTTTTAATGTTGAAAAGATTGAGATCGACGGTATTGAGTTCGCAACTTGTGATCCAAACGTTAACGCTTTACAAGTATACGTTGAACGTGGTCAAGTTCTTCCGATTGATGTAAGTCTTCGTGGCGTAGGAAATGCTTACGATGTTCGTGTTAGAGCTTACATTGGTGGATATGAATACGGTACAATCCAAGATGAAACAGAAATTTTCCAAATGAAAAATAATGTTGCAAGAACTGCTCATTTAGCTTTAAACGTTCCTGAAGACATTTTTGTAGGTAGTGGTGTAGATGGTAACAAATTCACACTCTTCTTAGAAATGTTTGATGGTGACAAAAGTGAAAGATGCGCTTACAACTTAAACATTGAAGAGCCTAGACACTTCGTAACAACTTACGATGTGATCTTAAACCCTCCTAGCAATGTAAAAGCTGGTCAACCTTTATTCGCTTCCGTTCGCGTTGAAAACCTTGGTGACAACGTTGAAGAAAGTATTAAAGTTACAGTAAGTATTCCTGAATTAGGAATTAGCACAAGTGAATATGTTGATGAATTAATCACTGAACAAGATCTTGATCAAGAGAGATTCATTTTCTCTAAGAGAGATTCTGCTTCAACAAACGACTTGATGTTAATCATCCCAGAAGATGCTAAAGAAGGCGACTATCAAGTAAAGACAACTGTTGAATACAACAGAGGTCACACGAAAGAAGAAGCTGTTAAGACCATTCACATTAAGGGTGTTACAAAAGCACCTGTTGTAATGGGTCCTGTAGCAGTTGTTAGTGTTGATAGTGCAGTTCAAACAGCAGAAATGGGTAAAGGCGCAGTATACAAAGTTAGTGTAGCTAACCTTGGTTCTGAAGCTAAGATCTTTATGGTTGAAACAATGGGTACATCTGCTTGGGCTACTAGCCGTGTTGATCCGCAACTTCAAACTGTTGCTGGTGAAAAGACTGCTGACTTTAATGTCTATGTAAGTCCAAACGAAGGTGCTACTGCTGGTGCACACTCTTTCAGTGTTCTTGTAAAAGACTCTGAAGGTAAGCTTGTTGCTGAAAAAGCTTTAAGCGTTAACGTGAATGCTGTCGCAGAAAAGGACACCTTAAGAAATGTACTTGAAGTTGCTTTCGTAGTCTTGTTAATCATCCTAGTGGTGGTTGGCTTGATCGTGCTTGTTAGAAAGCTCGGAAGCGATGAACCAGAAGAAGCAGTAGAAGGTAAAACTTACTACTAAATTCTTTTTTTTTCTTTATTCTTTTTTTTAATTAATTTTTAATTCTCACCAATTTATTTTATTAAATCGTTTTTAAAATTAATCTGAATCCTTCTTTATTGCTCTTAAAACAAAGCTAAATCTAAGGTTGAATAAGAACACTACTATTCAAAAGCCCTTATTACTCTATATAAATCTTTAAAAAAGAAACAGTTCTCTCGTGAGTGATGAAAAAGCTAGGTACGTTCGTTATTGCATTAATATTACTCTCTTCGTTTGCTCTTGCAGATTTTTCTTTTGAAACACAGGGCTCGTCTACATTAGAGTTATGTCCGAGAGATACTGGCTTATTTGTGAATGTTGTAAAGAATCTTGGTGCTGCTGCTGAATTTACTTTTTCTAGTCAGGGAAGTGCAGCAAGTTGGTCTACGACTGTTCCGAATGGTGCAGTCTTAGATGCTGCTGGTCAAAAAACTATTTACACGTATATTACTCCTACGCAGAATGCTGTTCCTGCTGATTATAGTCTTGATGTTGTTGCTTCTGGTGATGCTGGTACCAAATCTAGAACTGTGACGATTAAAGTCAAGGATTGTTTTAATGCGGCATTAGTCTCTTCTGAATCTACAAAAACAGTGTGCCCTGCTGAAGTTACAAAGTTTGAAGCAACCTTGCAGAATACTGGCGCTTATCGAGAAGATTTCATTTTAAGAGTAGATGGACAATTAAAAGATAAGGTAAGTGTAAGTGAAGATGTAGTAAGTCTTGCAGCAGGAGAAAGAAAGAAAGTATATGCATATGTTACTGCTCCGCGTGATGCTGCAGAGTATGGATTTTCAATTGTTGCTCAAGGAAGTTCTGGAAGAAGTGTGCAGTCATTAAGTAATGTGTTAATTGTTCAAGAATGTTATGATTTTAGAGTAAATATTGAAAAGAATGCTGCTGAATTTTGTGAGAATACAAATAATGAATTAGAAGTTGAAGTAAAGAATGCGGGAACAACAACGAATACATATGGTCTTAGTCTAAGTGGTCCAGAGTGGGTTGTGCTTGAGAATGAACAAGTAACGCTCTTACCGGGTGCGAGTGCTGATTTAACGTTACACTTACAGCCACCGTTTGGTGTTGAAGGAGAAAAGAAGGTTGAGTTAACAGTCACACCGGAAAGGGGAGAAAGAAAAGCAATTGCGCAAGTGAATGTAAATGTAAAGAAATGCCATGGTGTGAATGTTGAAGTAGTAGAGAAAGAAGCGACGTTGTGTAATAATGGAAACGAACGTACCTTTGAAGGATTTGTAAAGAATACTGGTGAATCACAAAAAGGGTTTACAAGTGAAGTAAAAGGTCCTGCTTGGATTACTGTTGATCTTCCTAAATCATTCTCATTAAATGCAAATGAAGAGAAGAAATTTACTATTAAAGCTCTTGCGAGACAGGATGTTGCAAAAGGAAAATATGATGTTGTTATAAACGTGAATGCGACTGATAGTAGTGCCGTCACAACGTTTGATAGTACTGTTCTTGTTCTTAGTACGTTGAGTACGCAAGAATGTTATAAAGCCGTACTTGATACGAAATATAAAGATCTAGTTATCTATGTTGATTCTAGTGTAACTGTTCCAATTACAATTAGAAATGAAGGTGCAGAAAATGCTGAATATGAGGTGGTGTTATCTGGTTCTGCAACGGGTTTTGCTCGTGTAACTCCTGCGATAGTAAGTGTTGCTCCGGGTCGTGCTGAAACAGTATATCTGTATATTGCTCCTGGTGCACAGACACGTGTGGCATCTTATTCTTTAGAAGTGGGCGTTAAATTAAAAGATAGTGCTATGCTTGCTTCATTACCATTGAAAGTAAGATTGACGGATGTGAAAGAAGAAGCGACGTTATTAGAAAATATTTCAATTGCTCCTATTCCTAATTCTTCAGTAGGTTTGTGGCAGAGGTTTAAAGGTTGGGTAAAAAGAACATTTGCTCCTAGTCCTGTTGCAAATATAACTACAAATGAAAGTATGAACGGAACTACCGTAAATGCAACGGTTGTTAAGACTGAAACTGTTTCTGAAAAAAAAGTGATGAATGAATCAGTAAAAACGCAAACTCCCTCTGCACAAGTTCCTGTTAATGGGACGACGACTGCAGAAGTGAAGGGTGAAGAAAAACAGCTAGAAACTGTAAGTGGAAGTACAAGTGGTGTTTCTAAATGGGTGAATCAATACAGATATTGGTTATTGGGATTAGTTGTTATTATTCTTGTTTTAATTATTCTTTGGCGCATTAATGCGTTTGGAAAAGCAAAAGAATCGTTTAATGAAGAAGATGATGACGATGACGAGTAGAACGGAACCTAGTCCTTATAATTCTTTAGAGAGGAGATTATTTGATGCATTGAAGAGAAGGAAACTGAGTGTTAAACGTAAGGAAGGAACTTTGATTAGAGATTATCCCGACCCAACGACTGGAGAGATGTTAGGGAGAATAGGTCGTGCATATCGAATTATCGGTCTGGATGCAAGAAAGGTAAAAAGACCAGCAAGAAGGGAGGCAGAAGTATCAATTTGGCCAACGAACATGGAATACCCTTTTGGGGTTAGCTTTGTTCAAGCAGAAGTTGCGAGAGCAAGTGATTATGCAGTGGAAATGGAGGATTTTTCTCAGTTAGATTCTCGTTTTAACTTAAATAGATTAGGATATCTTTTTAGAGTTGTAGATAAGGAGGGAGAAGTTCCTATAGACGGTTATGGGTTGGAAAAACCGAGGTTAGTGATGTGTCTTCCAGATTTGACTTTAGAAGGTTTTGAAAGCGTTGCTATTGGAATTCGGGCATATCTTAAAAATCTTCTCTAAGAATAATTTTATTAACACCTTTAAGCGTCTCAAAAGAATGGTATTTGAATATCCTTCAAAAGAATCGTTACAGTTTTATCTTGATCCATCTAGAGTAAGAATATTTACATTTAATCCTCAGATAAATCATTTATCGATTAACGATCAAGAAGCAGTTAAAAAATTAATGAAGGCTGCTGAGTTAGTTGATGATTTATTTTTAATGCAGGATCATCCACAAAGTCTTGAAGTAAAAAAGAAATTAATGAAAGATAGTGGGAATGGAAATGAACTTGCAAAGTTGGGTTTAGGAGTATTTTCAATCTTTAACGGTCCTGAAGGAAAAACGTATGAAAATGAGACTGTTCCCTTATTCAAAGGCATTTCACCAAGACCAAAAGGTGGGACAATGTTTTCACAAGGTGTTACTGCAGAAGAGATCGAATCTTTTTTAAAAGAACACCCAGAGTTAAGAGAAGAATTTTATAAAATTAATACGCTTATTGTAAAAGAGAATAATCATTTAAGAGCTATTCCATATGAATTAATTTATTCAGAACGATTAAAAGAGGCAAGTGCATTAATTGAAAGTGCAGGCGAAGATGTTTCTGATAATGATTTTAAAGTATATCTTAAATCAAGAGCGAAGGCATTGGTTGATGGTGATTATTTCCCTTCTGACGTGTTGTGGTTAAAGAGTACTACAAGCCCTATTGATTTTATTATTGGTCCGCTGGAAGATGGTGGTGATAGGATTTTAGGGAAGAAGTCTTTCTATGCCGGTCTTGTTTGTATTAAAAATCCTGAAGAGTCGAAAAGAGTTGAAGCATTTGTAAAACAATTGCAAGCGTTAGAAAATCTCTTACCTCAAGCAGGTGAGCGAGCAAAGAAGATGGATGAGATTGTTTTGCCTGTGGCTGTTGTTGATATTATTTACATGTCTGGTGATTATCAGGCGAAGCGTCCAGGTATTGTTGCTGGTCAAACCTTGCCCAATGATGAAAAGGTATTAGAGGTTGCAGGAAGAAAGATT
>JBAZPJ010000086.1:0-5460 GCA_041648255.1 Candidatus Nanoarchaeia archaeon | reverse complement strand
GAGCACAAACAACAGCAACCCTCTTCTCAATCATCCAAACCTTAAAACTACAAAACAAAAACATCCTCACAGGACTTCAAGAAATCCTGAAGCCAACTTCAGGATCCTGAACAATTACCTTTTGTGTTACTAGGTAGAGGGAGCAAAGCGTTTATTAAAGAAGATCCATTACTCTGGTTCTATGAAAACCCTCACTGTACATGAAGTGATGACGAGAATGCCAGTAAGTGTTGGTCCAATGACAAGTTTAGAAGAGTGTGCGAAGAAAATGTTAAAGGAAGGTGTTGGGAGTGTGCTTGTTCTTGAGAATGGAATGATTAAAGGAATTTTAACAGAGAAAGATATGACCCGTGCGATTGCTGAAGAGAGGGTAATGAATAAGGTGAGGGTTGAAGAGATTATGTCTCGTAATATCACAACAATTCAGCCGGAAAAGGACGTCTTAGAAGCAATTAAAGTAATGAGCGAAAAGGAAGTAAGGCGTTTGCCAGTTGTGGATAAGCAAAAGTTAGTGGGATTGATTACTGTTTCTGATATTTTAAGAGTTGAACCTGACATGTTAGAAATTATTTTTGAAAAGCAATTGATTTCTCATGGCAGTCCTCGTGGTCAGGGCGAGTGTGAGGCGTGTGGAAATTATGCTGTTCTTCATGAGTCTGATGGAAAAAGAGTATGTGTTGATTGTGAATGAAAAGACTTATTAAGTTCTTTTTGGATAAGGTGGTTTAATGGTAACAAAGAAGGAGTTAACCACGAGGCGTTTTAATTTAGCTGATTGTACGTTTAGTGTTGAGGAGTGTTATAAAGCGATCAGGAAGGTTTCGGATAAGTTAAGGTATGATTTTATTGAGAAGGAGCAGGAGTTAAAGCCGGATAAGTACGGACATGAACGAAATTTTAATTTTTTTTTAGCAAAGAAATGGGATACATTTGCAAAAGCAGAACTGGAAATTACAATGAAGTTCAAACATCTCAATAAAGTGAAGGTGGATGGGAAGGAGATAGAGAAGGGTGATGTTGAAATTACGGCTGGGGGGAGTGTGCTGTATGATTATAAGAATGAGTGGAGAAAGAGTAGGTTCTTTGTCTGGTTGTTTGAGGGGATTTATTTGAAATATTTTGTTGAGGATGAGATAAAGAAGAAATATCTAAAGCCTACTGGTGCTGATCTTAATGAAATTTATATGGTCATTAAAGATAAGTTGAATGAATTTGCTTAGAGATGTTTTTCAAAGTCTTCTTCTTCAACTTGTGCAAGTTTAAGGATTTCTTTCAATGTACCAATCTTTAAAGAAGAATGATTTGGGACAACTGTTCCAATTGAACCTTCAGATGTTGTTTTCTTAAGAATGATATGACTTCCTTTTTGTCGGATAATAGAAAAGCCAAATTTATTACAAAGAATTTTAATGCATTCTTTTGCAGAAATTTCTCTAAGTCTTGGCACTCTCTGTCACCTCAAAGCTAGCTATTAAAGTAGGTTCTCCATTTTTTGTTGGAAACTCTTCTAAGTAGAGTTCTGTAGCTTCTTTGAGGTTGGCGATTGCTTCTTCAACAGTTGTTCCCTGACTGACTGTTCCTATTTCTGGACATTTAGCGACGTACATGTCATCTTCTTTGATGAGGATTGCTGTAAAGCTTGTCATAAATAGATTAAAGAGGTAGCTTGTTTTTATAGTTTCTGTTTGAGGAGTGTGAGAAAGTTTTATTAACGATCTTGAATCAAAAAGAGGAATGTCTGAGACTGATACGATTAATCCTGGTGCAACAGTGAAGTATACAGGGGTGTTTGATCTTTCTTTATTGTATAAACGGCTGAATGGGTGGATTTTAAGAGAGAAGTGGAAGGGAGTAAAGGAAAAGAGATATGTGGAGAGGGTAAAGCCGTTTGGAAAGATTATGGATATTGAGTGGGTGTGTCCTCGTTCTGAGCTGGATGGGTATCTTGAGATTAATTTGTCTGTAAAGTTTTTATTAATTGGGATTAATGAGGTAGAGATTGATCGTCCTTCTGGGAAGATCAAGTTGCATAAGGGTGATTTAGAGATTCAGTTTGCGACGAGTTTTGTGAGGAATGCGAAGAATGAATGGTCTGATAAGAGTTTGGCGAAGAAGATTTATGAAAAGTTTTTGATTGGTCCTCAGATTGAGAATTATAAGATTGAGGCGTATAAGAATACAGAGAAGATTATTGATGAGACAAAGAACTTTATCGCGCTGTATCGGTTTTAGAAAGCTTATTTAATGGGAGAAAAAAGGAAAAGAACAATGGTAAAGGTTGTTGATATTTTAGCAGGGTATGAAGTGTCGTATAGCGGTGCGGTTGATATGAAGGAGTTGCAATCCTTAATTCGAAGATGGTGTAAGAAGAATCATTTTGATCTTGTTGAGAAAGTGTATGATATTAAGATGATAGAGAATGGAAGAAATGGGATTATGAAGTGGGAAGCTGATAAGAAGCTAGATGATTATAATCAGATTTTAGTAAAGCCGGATATTATTTTAACAAATGTGAAAGAAGTGAAGGTAGATGGAAAGCGTATTCTTGAGGGTGATGTGAAAGTAAAGATTGGTGCTGAATTAAATCGGGATTATGATGAAGCGTGGAAGGGTCGGCCAATGAGGCGATTCTGGAGAGGTTTTTTTGATAAATTTTTAGCTCCTGAGAAAACAGATAGTGCAAAAGAAGAATTAAAGAAAAGTGCTAAGTTGTTAAGGGATGAAGTGAAAAGATATTTTGAATTAGATTAAGTTTCTTAGGGTCGGAATCTGTAATCTATCTCACTAAACTCACTTTATCTAAAAGATTCATTACATCAACGAGAACCATGTCTTCTTTGCGAGAACTTTGACGGGCTTTCTTCATTAATTTTTTAACAGTGGTATTATTTTCGCATTCATAATGAGCAATAATTAACGGGCGAAGGTCAGAAGATTGAGTGGAGTGGTCGGATTGATATTGGGGTTTACTCATTTCTTCAAAGGTTCTTTCTAACAACGGGAGAGCAGTTTCATATCGAGCTGCGTTAAAGTAGGTTTGTCCGATGTGAATAAAAGCGAAGTGGTCTGTAGGTAGTAATTGTTTGGCTAATGAGTCGGCCTCATGATGTTTTCCTTGTATTAAGTAGAGTTCGAGTAAATCATATGCACCGCGGTGCGGTTCTATTCTGCCTGCAATTCGTAGGCTTTGTTCTGCTTTTTCTAATTCGCCTTCTTCTTTATAGAGTCGACCCAATTGGACCAACGCTCTTGCATTGCCTGGATAAAGGGTGGATATTCGATTGTAAATGCTCTTTGCTTTCTTGGTATTGTCAGTGTGTTCGTAAAATTCAGCTAGCCAGGAGAGAGAACTAAGATCATCTTCGTTTTCTCTGAGTTTCTCTTTAATATAATCAAGTATTCTTTTTTGATGTTTATTCCGCTCATCTAAGATTTCTTTTTGAGAACTTTGCAAAGGGAGGTTGGATAAAGCCTCAGAAGCAATATCTCGTTCAAGTTTGTTGATTACATCCTTAAGGCCATGTTCTTTTAAGAATTGATCCAACCCCTTGCCGGTTCTTAAAAAGTAGTCTCTAAGATTTCTATAGCCGTTACGTTCTAGGAAGCCTTCTATTCCAGAGCCGGGAAGTTGAGAAAGGTCGAGGGGGGTAATTGCCATGGCTTTTTTAGAAGTTTATTTAGTTTTAATCAACTTCCATTCTATTTAAACCTTTCCTTCATAATCTACTTGATAGTGGTAATTATATCCAAGAAAAACCTTTATATATTCCCATCCCTCAAGTATTTTAGCCCGTCATGAGAAAGACTCAACGGAGCTTACGATAACAATCAAGCAATGAGGCTTGAGAGTTAGTGTCGGGCTACATCAAAATCAATTCATCAAAGAGCAAGGTCATCGAACATTCATTCAGGCTGTATACAGTAAAGTGAGTAAAGCAGAGAGCATGTCTGTAAAGTAACCTTGTTCTAAAGAAGTTGATTTTAGGAGAAAACAACAATGGGAAAAGTAAGTCCAGTATCAGCTAAATATATTATTGACGCAGCGATCCAGATTGAAGGAAGTGTAGATAAGCCAGATGTGATTGGTGCTATTTTTGGCCAGACTGAAGGGTTTCTTGGTTCTGATTTAGAATTAAGAGAGTTACAGCGTTCTGGAAAGATTGGAAGAATTGAAGTCAAACTTGATCCAGTGAATGGAAAGAGTGTGGGTCATATCATTATTCCAAGTAGTTTAGATAAAGCTGAAACAGCAATTATTGCAGCTGCGTTAGAGACAATCGATAGGATTGGTCCTTGTAATTCTCACGTTCATGTTGATAAGATTGAAGACGTAAGAATTGCTAAGAGGAGTTTTGTTATTCAGAGAGCAAAGGAACTCTTACAGCAGCTTCAATCTACAGTCTTGCCAGATTCTCAGGAGATTACTGAGGAAGTTGCGCAGAGTGTACGAGTGTTGGAAGTGACTGAGTGGGGTCCAGAGCGATTGCCTGCAGGTCCAGGGGTGAACGAATCTGAAGAAGTCATCCTTGTAGAAGGAAGAGCAGATGTCTTAAACCTCTTAAAGCAGGGAATTAAGAATACTGTGGCAATGAATGGAACAAGTGTTCCTGAGTCTGTGAAAGAATTATGTAAACAAAAGGTGGTGACTGCCTTTGTAGATGGAGATCGTGGGGGAGATTTGATTCTTAGAGAATTAATTGCTACGTCCGAGCTTGACTACATTACAAAAGCACCTGATGGGAAGGAAGTGGAAGAGTTAACAAAGAAAGAAGTCCACATCGCCTTACGAGCGAAAGTTGCTGCAGAACAATTTAAGTTTGAAGTAAGTGGGGCAAAGAAGCCGCAGTTAATCCAGCAAGGATACAGGAAAGCGTCTACACAAGGTGAAATACCTCCTCAAAGATCCGAACAGCGGCCTGAACTAAGAATAGAGGCTAGACCAATGAATCGTGAGGGAAGAGATCTTCCTCCTCGGGATGCTCGTCCCATGCCTAAGCCTGAGGCAAAAAAAGACTATACTCAGTTTAGAGAAAAACTCTATGATTTAGTTGGAACAAGAGGCGCGTACATCTTGGACAAGGAGTGCAAGATTTTAGGAAAAGTACCGTCTGCAGAATTAGAAACGACCTTGCAAGGTGTTGATAATATCTTTGCAGTAGTGTTTGATGGTTCAATCACAAAGGAGATTGCGCAGGCTGCTGAAGAAAGTAAAGTGAGCTATGTTGTTGCAACTGCTTCGAAGATTAAGCCAACAGAAACGAAAGTACGTATTTTAACACAGAAGGATCTTGAGTAAAGATCTTTTTTTTCTTTTTTTATTTAATTCGTAAGGGCATATCTAAAAAACTGTTCTTACGATTGTTTTATAAACTTTTGTAAGGTAGGAGTATCTCCGAAGAGGCTTCTTTTTTAATCTCCTTTTGAATTAAACCAAGTGCTGTTGAGCACTTGGTGGATATT
>JBAZPJ010000085.1:0-5502 GCA_041648255.1 Candidatus Nanoarchaeia archaeon | reverse complement strand
GGAGTTAATGAGATAATTTATTAAAATTTATACAATTTATTTTCAAAGTCTGCAACTTTATTATCCTTTATTTCTACGCCTTCTTCTTGAAGTAATTTTATTTTATGTTCGCATCCGCTTGCAAATCCGCCAAGTGAACCGTCGCTTTTGACGACACGATGACACGGAACGTTTGGTGCGTAAGGATTTTTGTTTAATGCATTTCCTACTGCGCGATAAGCTTTAGTGTGTAATGCTCTTGCGATTTCCCTATAGGTAGTTACTTTTCCTTTCGGAATTTTTTTAGTTAGTTCCCAGACTTGTTCGTTGAAGTTCATTGTAAGCTGTCCAAGTATTCTTTCTTTAATTTAAATCCTTTCTTTTTGGCTAGTTTCTCTATGGCGAAATGAAATCCTGATCCGTATTGTGCTGCTTTTTTTGGTCTGTAAGCAAATTCTTTTTCTAATCCTAAATAAACTGCAGTTTCTAATAAAATTAATTTCTTGTGTTCTTCTGTTATTTTAAATTGAGGATGTATCTGCATGGAGTATTTTACCACCTCTTTGTCTAAGAATGGACATTGCATGTTAATTTCAAAATAGTTAATCACAGCCAAATCTCTTAATAAATCATTCTCATACACTTTTTTTAATCCATCCCAGCATTCTTCATGAACCCGATTATCTTTGAGAGCTTGTTTGTGTCTTCCGTATCCGGCATAGATTTCTTCTGCACCTAATCCTCCGAAAAGAGTATCGATCTGGTCTTTTTTCGCCATTTCTAGAACAGCATATTCTGGTGCGGCAATACCGGTTTTTGTAACAGTGGGGTCTGGAATTATTTTAACAACTTTTTTTAAGATGACCTCTGCTTCTTCGATAGAATAAATTTGTTGTTTCATATTCCAATTGTAAAAATTAGCAATTTTAGTTGCCCATTCAACATCTGAGCTTCCTTTAATGCCGGTGTTATAGAGAATAAAGTCTTTCTTTAATGTAAAACAAATAAAAGCAAGTAAGGTTGAATCTATTCCCCCGGAGAAAGCAATTCCTATCCTGCCTTTGCATCGCTTTTCTACAGCTTTAATTAAAAGATCTCCAAGGGTATGAATAATTTCTTCTTTATTTGTTAAGAAGGGTTTATGTTGTAATTCTTGTTCTAATGCTAAGACTTCTTGAGTGATGTTTAATAAATTCATAAAAAAAAGGTAAAGATGGAGAATTAATAACCTTTCTTTTCTTTCGCTAGCACTGCTAGCACTACTCTTGATTCGAGAGTGTCAGAAATGCTT
This sequence comes from Candidatus Nanoarchaeia archaeon, assembly GCA_041648255.1. Lineage (GTDB taxonomy): Archaea > Nanobdellota > Nanobdellia > SCGC-AAA011-G17 > GW2011-AR18 > JAHFKM01. Next base: position 4,232 of record JBAZPJ010000085.1, on the reverse strand, counting down.
TCTCTGTCTATTTCATCCGGATCATAGGTTAGATAATCAACCATTGCATCTACTTCATGTGAATCGGTTGCACGGACATATGCTAAACTTTGCGCTTCATCTTCTGCGTTGTGTGGTGCTTGCTGAATTCGGTATATTTTTCCGAGGTTGGAGCCACCATGGATGTCGATTAAGAATTCTTCTCCTATGTGGAGGGGATTTGCGAATTTTAGCTCACGAAATCTTACTGAATAGTGGGTATTGTCCTTTGGAGAACGATATTCCCAATCAATTATGTATGGATGTTTTGCTTCTGCCATTCTTGTTCCTTGTTAATTAATTAAATAAAAATAAAAAGTTAGCGTTTCTTTCCGCTTCGTGCAATTCCTACGATTAAGAGTAAGATTAACAATCCTAAGACAACATTAACCATAATCCAGGTATAGCTTGGAATTTGTCTAAGCATTTCACCAAAGCTTGTGGTTTTTGGTGTGTAGATAATCGGATTGTTGGTTGGGGTTGCTACGCTTCCGCCTGTGGGGGTTGTAATGACTGTTCCGCCAGTCGTAACCTTTGGTCCGCATCCGCTTACAACAATGCTTCTGTCTTGAGTAACAGAGAATCCATTGTAGTCTACAAGTGCTTGGACGGTGTATGTTTTGTCTTTTGCGTTTGCTGGAATTTTAAAGCTAAAGGTATTAACTCTATCATCTCCAGTGTCTCCGCTTGGATCAAGCTGAACAGTTGGTGTTACGTCGTTAATGCCTAATTCTGCGTTTTTAATAGTTGTTCTAACATCTGCATCGTTTGTTCCTTTGTTAACAATTCTAATGCTTCCATAGACGTCATCACCGCAGGTTGCGCTTACTGGTGATAAGGTAAAGCTATCAATGACAACTTTATCTTCGATTTCTTCTACTTGAACGTCAGTACTTTCAGCGTCGTTGCAGTTGACTTTTTCATCATCTCCGCTTTCATATGCTTTGAAGTAGATGGTATAGTCATCGTCTGCTTTAGCCTTGCTGCTGAATTTCAAATTGAATTTGTAAGTGTTTTCGTCTCCTTTGTCTATGTTTCTGCTTCCGCTTGTGTAAGTGTCTTCAATGCGGTCTTTGTCATTGTTGTAAAGAGCTGCTTTAAGGATGATGCGTGCGTCGCTTCCTTTGTTTTCAACATCTACTTCTACCGGGATGTTTTCGTCAGAAGGGAATTCATCGTCATCATCTGGATTTTGAACGTCTACTCTGATGTCTCCTCTGTTTCCTGCAATGCAGGCTAAAGGTTTTACTCCAAAGGTGAGGGGTGCTGTTACTCCAGGGAGTTGTGCAGCAGCCACAGTAAGTGTTCCATCAAAGGTTTTCTTTTCAAAACCACTTTCGATGTCACCTATGATTTTAATGTTTGTAGCTTGTCCAGGTGCAATACTTGCAATGCTGGTTGGGCTGATAGTGAATTTAAGTTCATTATTATCCGTGTCTTTAAGTGGTGAAACAAGATTTGTGCTTAACATAACGTTTGTTAATGCCACGTTTCCTGTGTTTCTAATTTGGAAGGTTGTTTCTATGTTTCTATCTCCTGGTTCTCCAAAGAGTTTGACATCAGCTGGGTCAATTGTTAATGCAGCTTTCGGTTGAACGACAAGTGCGTAATTAACGAGGGAAGTGGTTGGATTTCCTGCTTCTGTTGCGGTAATAGTTGCTGTGTAAGTTCCAGGTAAGGTTGATGCGGAAGTTGGAACAGTGAATTGAACGTTTTGAGGCGTTCCTGTAACGAGATTATTAATTTGACCGATTGTTGGTCCAGGTAAAGTAGATGGACCAGTAAGAGTGGTGCTTGTGAATGTTACGCTAGGAATTGGTGCTGCTGTAGGATTAGTGACAGCTAGAGTAAATGTTGCAGGTGTTCCAGGTATCACGCTTTGAGGCGTATTAAGAGTAAGATCTACTGCGTTAACGCTTAAAGCTGTAACTAAGAAAAGTAGTATGAGTAATGCGAATTTCTTCATTGTGTTTTTCCCCTATCACCTATTTGTTGTTATCGGGTAGTTAGAACAGATTTATAAATGTTGTGGGCGGGTCTTTTTGGTCAAAAAGTGGAGGCTAATTAAAGAAAGGGTATATCCTAAGAGGGCACCAGCGATAACATCACTGAGATAGTGCATTCCTAAGTACATCCTGCTTACGAGTACGAAGAGGGAAAAGACGAGCCAAACCCATGTACTTTTAGGAAAATAGCGTGAAAGAAGGGGATAGGCGGTAAAGACTGCGCTTGCGTGGCCTGAGGGAAAGGAGTCAAATGCTCCCAAGTAAGGCCGTTGTCGGTCTATAATATGTTTGAGAGTGTAGGTGATTGCTGCAGAAAAGAGGACGGTCAGTGCTGCAGTTGAGAGGTTTTTCTTTGATTTAAGGGTAAAGAGGATTCCTAAGAAGATGGAGATTGAAAGGAAATTTGATAATAAACTAATAACTCTAAAGAAGAGAGTTAAAGCTGGTGTCTGAATATGTTTAAAGAAAGTAAGAATGATGTTATCTAATTGAAAGGAAATAAGTAAGAAGACAATGCCTATTGCAAAGAAAATGATTTCTTGTTTACGCATGTTTCTTCTTTTTAAGGTGAAGATAGATAAAGATTCCGATAGCAATTAAAATAAAGATTCCAAAGAGAATGTCTAATTGTTGTGAATAAGTATGAACTAATTCCCATTCTTTTAGCTGCGGATTCAAAGGTTGGTAGAATATTCTCCTCAGAAACAAGCACTCTAAGGGTAGTATAGTCTTGATTTATGGCTGAAGTTACTGCAGTTTCCAATCTAGATTTATCAAATTTTCCATAAATTGGATAAACTACTGTTATTAATTTCATGAAAACTCTTCCTTTTGTTTTCTATAAGATTCTACGGCTTGCATAAGATATTTATATGCCGTTTCACAATCTTTTAATTCGTCATCAAAACATATTTTGTAATAACTTTTTTTCAACTTTTTATGCATCCAAGTCATATATTCATCTATGTCTTTAGAATACGCTGCCTTTGCGATAAAATGACAACTATCAAATTTCGATAATGCGTCAGCCGTACGCACGATTTTTTCATTAATCGTTACCGGTTCAACTTCAGCGTTTGTAACATTAATACATCTGATAATTTGCACTATAACTTCTTTATCATATCCGTGCTTAGCTAATATTTCTTTAGCATACTCTATTCCTCTATCTTCATGACCGTCTGGAGAAGCACTTGTTCTATTATATACTAATCCTACATCATGGAGAATTATTGCAAGATGACATATCACTATATTGCCATCATATTTTTCGCACATCTTTGATGCCATTTTGATCATTATATTAAAATGTTGAGGAAATATCCATGTTCTCCGTGTGTATTGTAATTCTGGTTTTCCAGTATCTGGTGGAAATAGACTATATATCTCGTTGTAGATATCGGTTACTTTTTTAGAAAGACCTAATTTTTCTGCAACAATAGTTATTTCTTGTTTACGCATGTTTCTTCTTTTTAAGGTGAAGATAGATAAAGATTCCGATAGCAATTAAGAGAATAATTCCAAAGAGCATATCTAATTGTTGTGAGTAAGTATGGACTAATTCCCAGTGTTCTTTTAGTTTAATTCCTAAGTAAGCAAGAAAGCCGTTCCAGATGAATGCTCCTAAGAAGGTATAAAATAAAAATTTAAAAAAATTCATTCTGGCAATGCCGGCTGGGATGGAGATAAAGTGTCTTACAATAGGGATGAATCTGCTGATGAAAATAGTTTTTTCTCCATGTTTTCTAAACCATTGTTCTGTCCAGAGTAAGTGTTCTTCATTTAATAAGACGTATTTTCCAAATTTTTTAATTAAGGGATTTCCCCCTTTCTTTCCCAGGTAATAGCTAAAAGTAGATCCAGCAAGTGTTCCTAAAGTACTGATTAGTGCAACGCCAATAAAACTAAATGTTCCAGTTGTGATTAAAAATCCTGCAAAGGGCATGACAACTTCTGAGGGTATGGGTGCGATAGTGCTTTCTAAAGCCATAAAGAGAAATAATCCTAAATAGCCAATGCGTTCGATGAGTGCAACGATCCAAATGGAAATTGCTTCTAAGATCATATCTTTTTTGATAAGTTAGTGTATAAAAGGATGATGGATAAAACAGTACCTCCGAATGACTTCTTTTTTAATCTCCTTTTGGGATGGAACCAAGTGCTACAAAGCACTTGGTGGACGTTTGTTTGATTTTTTAGTCTTAAGGT
>JBAZPJ010000084.1:0-5563 GCA_041648255.1 Candidatus Nanoarchaeia archaeon | reverse complement strand
CGTAGATGAGACGATGAAGAGAGTTGTTGAGAAGTTAAAGACTGAAGAAGGATTTAAAGTCCTTAAAGAGACGGTTGTTCCTGCTGAGAAAGTAAAAGAGATGTTTTCCTCATTTTGTGAAGTTGAGGTGAAGCTTACTGATCTTGGAAAGTTGAATTATTTGTGTTTGCATTATCTTCCTTCTTCTATTGAAATCTTGGATGTAGAAAATGTAACATTTACAACAAGAGAGTTTACTCAGTATCTCAATGATTTAATTGCAGTAGTGCATCAGTATAATATGCTTGTTGCGAATGCGAATGCGCAAAATCAGATGCTTAAAGAAAGATTAGAGAATCCTGCTGCTTAAGAAAGATCTATATTAGAATCTCAATCTTGGTTCTTCTTTTTTCTTTTTTAATAAAAACACTAAAGCTATGACAAATAATAATCCTATTATTCCAAAGACGATCCACTTTCTACTAGAACTTTCTTCTTTAGGTACGTCTATAATGTCTTCTTGTTCAAATTCTTCCACCGCTTCTTCTTTTACAATTTCCGAGTGTAGTTCAATGGGTAGTGCGACTGCTGCTCCTTCTTTTGTTGCAATAAGTAAATCTCCTTTAACGTCTTTTTTCAGATTTTTTTCAGGATTTAAAGTGAGTTCAATAGTAACAACTTGTCCTGGATCGAGTGTACTTAAAGAAAGAATACTTAAGTTAACATAAGGTGCTAAAGCTGGACTTACTTTAAATGTTAAGTCGTGTAAGGTGCTTTCGCCTTGATTCTTAAGAGGAAAATTTCCTTCTAAGGTTTGTTCTTGTTTCAGAGTTTGATTGACAGTAGTAAAGCCAATTAAAAATTGGAGTGAACCTGTAACGTTTTCTTCTATGACAGGTACAAGAGCCTGTTCTTCTCCTGCTTTTTTAATGACAGGTTGTTCTGTTTCTGGTGCTTCAAATCGTTTTAGTAAGACGGGAACAGAGTATTCGTTTCCATTATATTTAATGAGTACATTTCCTGAAAAGGTAGGTTCTTTTTTGTTTACAACATTGGTGTTAACAGTAAGTTGTGCTGCTTGGTCTGGAATGAGTCTTAGTGTGGATTGTTGTAAGCGGATAAAGTCTGAGTCAGTGCTAAATTGCGCATCAATAGGGGAGGTTCCTTTGTTTGTTAAAGTGATTTGGAATCCTGGTTGTTCGAGAGGTTGGATTGTGCGGGTGAGGATTGCTGGTCGGATGCTGAGTGCAGGGTCGTGTTGTTGGATATTGAAATTGATTCTGTTGCTTGTTCGTGCGTTTGTTCCGTCTGCTTTTTTATAGAGTGCGTTAAGGACGTGAATAGTATAGGTTCCGTTTTTTAATTGGTTGGGTATTTCAAAATAAATGTAATAATTTTGTGGGTTGATTTTTACAAAGCCGACTCCGACAACGATTTTTGCGTCGCGTTCGTCTGTGACTTTGATACCCTGGACAGAAAGGGGTGAGACGAGTGTTTCATTTGTGGATATTGCGAGTTGGATTGTTTCTCCTTGGCTGTACGTTGTTCGTGGTAAAGTTAGTTGTAATTCTTGTGCTAGTGCAGTGGAGGTTAAAAGAAGTGCAATTAAAAGTAAAAATAATTTTTTCATTGTTTGAGGAGTTTCTCCGCTTCTCGTAATGATTTTTCTAGTTCTTCATCTTCAATGCTTTTTTTAGGTGGTGCGCGCATAGCTTGTCGGGGTGGGGGTGTGCTAGGTCGTGTTGGTCTAGTTGGTCGATCGAGTGTTTGTTTGAATTCGTCAAAGCTTACTCCTTTATCTTTTTTAAATAAAGTAACTTTTCCTGTTCGAATATAAGCTAAATAAAAGTAGGCTCCTCCTCCGAGCACAGCAAGGATTAGAACAATAAGTAAGATTAATCCTAAGTTACCTTCTTCTTTAACAACACAGCTTGAGTTTTCACATGTTTGATCTGCACTGCAGTCGTCATCTGTTGTGCATCCTTCTTCGCTAGTGTCAATATCTTCGGTGCAGGTTCCGCTTGTGCAGCTTTCTCCCTTCGCACAGTCAGTATCACTTGTACATTCATCTTCAAGGTCTGTTGCAGGTGTTTCAGCTCCATCTTTGCAGGCGTCAGTGCAGGTTCCTCCGCAGTCAATGCCGAGTTCTCCAGTATCTGCTACGCCATTTTCGCATCTGCAGGATGAGTCTTCTAAGCAGTCTTTATCTCCGCAGTCAGGGAATGCGTCATTATCGTTATCAAGTGTATCGTCGCAGATGGTTTCTTTACTTCTTCCGTCTACTCCGCTGATTGGGATTCTTCCGCTAGTGCTAACAAAGCCAGTAGGTAAGTCTCCTTTGAGTGCGAGTAAAGCCCAGGCAGTTGTTTCTATGTCGCTGTTCCAGCTTCCATCACTGTCTTGTTTTCGTTCTAGAAATAATTTTGAATTGTCTACTTGGGGTTGGTGTTCGCTTGATCGAGATAATGCTAAGCTTGCAACTGCTGTTGTTAAGATGTCTCCATTTTTCCAAGATCCATCTCCTGCGCGTTGTGTTGCTGCGAGGTTATTTGCAAAGGAGGTAGTGCTTAAGGTTCCATCCAATAAGAGTGATCTGACTAAGTATGCTTTTTGTAAGTCATCACCAGCTAAGTTGCTTTCTAAATAGGTATACGTTCCCCAGTCTAATAATTTTTCTCCTGATTCGCTTAATGCCCAAGTTGTTTTAAGAGTAGTTAAGTAATCACATCTGCTGGTTGTTTGTTCTTGTCCGAAGCATCCATTAGCTAACGTAAGAGTGCTTGTTGGTCCGCTTGAGCTTTGTAATAAATATAATTCTGCTGGCGTTTTTGCGTAGAGTAAAGAGATAACAATGTCGCTTCCGGATAAGTCTGTTGCAAGAGCACTGCAGTCAACATTTATTTTTTGATTAGGAGTGGAAGTTAAGCTAGAATCTTGTAAGTCTGAAAGCGTAATGTAATATTTTTTTGCACTATTTTTTATTTCTCCTTTTTCTAGGGTGAATTCTTTTTTCTTTGTTCCCCAGCTTAAGGTACATACGCCATCTTTGGCTGTTTCTAGTTGGATGCGCCATTCTCCGCTTGTGCGTAGTCCTGCGATTAATGAAGTTTTAAGCCAGTCTTGAATAGGTTTTGTTTTGCTGTCTCCGGTTTTAACAAGTGCTAAGTAAGCGAGTGCAGTGTCTAAGACCTTGCAATCTCCTTGAGGCCAGCATGCTTCTTGATCATCTTGGTTTTCTTGTAATCGTTGAACAAGTGCTGTGACGTCTTTTTCTCTTCCGCCTTGGCTGAGTAATGCGAGGATGCTTAAGATTTGTTCTTCGTGGGGCGGTGTGGTTGTTTTGACTTGGTCTACTAACCAATCGTATCCTTTGCTATTATCTCTAGCTAAAGAAAGTGCTGCTGATTCTTCTGCAGGTGCTGTTTCAGGGGAGGTTGCGGGTGTAGTGCTAGAAGTACTTGGTGAAGTTGTTGGGGGAGTAGCTGCGGGTGTTGTTGAGGGTGTTTCACCTGTTTGTGCAAAAACGGTCGTTGTTAATAAGAGAAATAATAGTAGTGTAATTCCTCTTTTGCTAAATCTAGACATGGTGGTTTTTAGAAGAAGTTAATTTTTAAAGGTTTCTATCTTTTTTTACTTGAAAATGATTGCAGATTTACCTCCTTTAGAATATTTAGCAAGTGGAAGAAGGTCGAAGGTATACACCTTTACTGAAAATAAGAAAAAGTTTGTTGTTAAAATTGAAAAAGAAAATACAAAGGCTAAGGAGAGGATTAAGAATGAAATAAAGTTTTTAAAAATCTTAAACGAAGAAGGGATTGGTCCGAAGTTAATCAAAGAGGGGGAGGGGTATTTTGTTGCGGAGTTTATCCAAGGAGAATTAATTTTACCGTTTTTAGAAAAGAGTAAAAATCCCTATCCAGTCTTAATTGAAGTTTTAAAGCAGTGCAGAGTAATGGATGAATTAAAGATAAATAAGTTGGAGATGCATCACCCAATGAAACATGTCTTAATTAAAAAGAATAAAGTTGTGATGATTGATTTTGAACGGTGTTATTTCACAGATAAACCCAAGAATGTAACGCAGTTTTGTCAATTCTTATTACGTGCAAAGCGATTAAATCTAAGCAAAGAAAGATTAATTCAATTAATTAAAAATTATAAAATAAAGATAAATGATGAGAGTTTTAATGAATTAATTAAAAATATAAAATAAATTAATCAGCTGAAGTTAAGAATGATTACATACATTGTCGTTCATAGCAAAGTCCGGAGCTGCATTGTTCATTAACGGTACATGCTTCACTGAGACCGAGATTACGAATAGGGGGAAGTTGAAATGCAAGTTGTGCAATTGTTCCTTGTGAATTAACAGATTCAAGTGTGAATTGAATTCCTTGGGTGTGAATAAAAGGCTTATTGAGTCTAAGTTGGATTGCAGCAGGGCTGCCAACGTTGAGAGTAACGCTTTGTCGATCTTGACTGATTTGAGCAAGGCAGACCTGTACCTGGCTTGACGCAACTTGATTGATAGTGCATGCTCCTATATTGTAGTTTTGTCTAAGAACAGCAGTTCTGGATAAAACTTGAATTGCGGTGGATGAACCCGATATCGTAGGTATTGGTCGGATAGTGCATGTACCAGGAGTATCTGTTGTAGCTGCGGCAGGTTTAGCGCAGAAGTAGGTAGGACCTAATCCTGTTGTTGTTTCGCAAGCGCGATCAGTGAAACATGAAAGAGATGGAGAGGCAGGAGTTGGGAGAGAAGGAACTAGTGCTGGTTCAGTTGAAGAGCAGCAGACTGCAGTGTAACTTGCTTCTGGATCTGAGAGCGTATACTGTTCAATACAATTAAGCAATCCTGTTGTTGCAGAAAATTGGGTGGATCCAACAGTAATACGTTTTTGTTCTGAGGCGAATAAACAAGAGCTTCCTGGAAGTCGTTGATTGCAATAATTTTGTACAGTGCTTCTGAATCCAGTTGTAAATGCAAAGTTGCGACAGAAAAGTTTTGTAGTTGATAAAGGTGAACCAAGCATAGGTGGAGTAGACAGGGGAGGGGTAGTGGTTGGAGTGGTTGCAGAGACAGGAGAAGTAGTAGTTGGAGAGGCGCAACGTCCATTACTACAGACGTTAGAAGAACATTGATTGCTGGTAGTGCAGGATAATCCATTAGTGCGTTTAGGAAAACATCTGGCTCCGCCATAATTACTGGAGGCACCGCAATATTGTGTTGGAGGGCATTGTGCATTTGTTGTGCATCCAGGAGCGATTTGATTGATTTGTTGTCCTGTGAGTTGATTATCATTATTTGTAAAAATACTAAATCCCGTTAGTGATCCAGCTAAGGCAGTTGTGAATACGACAATTCCTATTAATGCGATGAGTGCTACTTTAGTATAATAGTTTGAAGAAACTTTTTCACTCTTTTTTACCATTAATTCTTTTTATGAAAAAGGTGCTATATAAAGTTATTGTTGAATGCAGTACCTCCGAATGACTTCTTTTTTAATCTCCTTTTGGGATGGAACCAAGTGCTACAAAGCACTTGGTGGACGTTTGTTTGATTTTTTAGTCTTAAGGTATG
>JBAZPJ010000083.1:0-5596 GCA_041648255.1 Candidatus Nanoarchaeia archaeon | reverse complement strand
GAACATCTTTCGTAGTTCAGAGGTGGTTCTTTGACTCAAACTGGCATCACCTCTGAACTTTACAGTTCAAAGGAGGTTAAAAAAAGAAGTGTTACACTTAGAACTTTACTTTACATGGAGCTGGTAAGAAAATGTAGAGAATTTTTAAATAAAAAACAGAAGAAAGCTTAGTTCAATGAAATTATATCAATTTAGTCATAAAGATATACCTTAATAGTTAATAATGTTAATGAAAAAGATGGAATAACAGCGATTATTGAATTGACTCCAAGCTAGAAGGAGGAAACAGGTGGTTTTTCTTTGTGGGTGAAAGAGGGTGAAGAAGCTTATAGAATGTATCCGATTCCAAATAGTCTTACCTTACATTAGAACAAGTAAAGAAAGGAAGAGTTTTGTTAAATAGGTGAATAAGAATGCTAAAGAGTTGAAGAGAATTTTTATAGAATTCAAAATGAGAGATTAATGTTATTGAGAAGGATCTTTTGGAGGAGTGTTTGACGTTTTGAAGAAGAAAAATAAGCGTGATAAAGAGAGTAATACTACAAAAGTGAAGAGAAGGTATTTTATGTTATGATCTTCAGTGTCATAAGGATCTTGAAATGCAGTGCTGAAGCTGAGAAAAACACTTAGTCCCCCTGTAAGGTTTTGTTGAAAATTGACATTTTGAATTAATAGAGATTGATTATTAGTGATTTTGAGGGAGATCGGTTTTTTATGGGGAGGTAGGAGCAGTTCATAAACATCAGTTGAAGGCGGGGTAGTGTAGTGAAGGGTAACTGTACCATTATTTTCAATTGTTTCTACTAGAAAAAGTGTGGAGGTTCCATCAATTTTTATTTCAGTGAGTGTTCCTTCATAAGCTTTAATTTGAATATTGCTGAGATCGACAAGAGTAAGGCTAGCGCCATCAGCGGGAGTAAAGCGGGTGGGGTTATCTGCTAGTACAGCTGCTGCAGAACTGGATAAAAAGAGGATGCAGAAGAAAGTGTAAATGAGGATTTTTGTTTTCAAGTGATTCACTAGAGGCTAGTTTTGATAGTACACTCAGATTTACTATATCTATTTAAAGAAGTCGTTTCTAAAAATCGATATAAATAAACTCTCGGATATCTCCTGCGAAGAGTATGAGCAGGAGAATGCAAGTGACAATGAAAATAGCGAGTAAGATTGAGGTTAATATTATTCTGGTTGTTGTATTTGTTTTTTCAGGGCTGTTAGTCATAGATTTCTTTGTTCCCAAGTTCGTTTATGAAGGTTATCTTTCTGATTTTCGTGCAGTAAATAGTGAGAGCCTTGGTGATTTTATAAGTTTTGCTTCAGAATATAAAGAAAAAAAGACTTATTTTGTTGGTGATTCTATTTTCTGGGGTGATGGGTTAGAAAAAGACGAGACTATTCCAGCTTATTTTGAGGATTGTACTGGTCGAGAATCGTTTAATTTAGCGCTGAGCGGGATGAAGATACGAGATTTAAATGGTATATTAAATAAAATTCCGCGCGATGGGCAGATTGTTTATTTAGTGAATGCTCAGTCGTTTCTTGAATATCGGGGATATCCTAATTTAACAATTCCTGAAGAATCTTTGGTTTTTTCAGCGCGTTTCCCCTATCTTTATTCGCAAAGGCATTTAATTCAGGAGAGCATATTTGGAAAGAGTACTAAAAAGTATGTGTATGAAAAGTATGAATCTGTGGTAAAGAACAAGACGCATAACTTTGATCTTCCACTGGATAAGGATCTGAAATTTTATAATGAGGTCTATGAGGAGTATAAGCGTTTGGATAAACAGGGAGTAATTTTTGTGATTCCTCGTATTTTTAATGCGAAATATGATGCTCGCACGTTTTATCAGGGAAATTATATTGATTTTTCAAATGCCGAGTTCCCTAAAGATCGTTTTTTGGACGTTAATCATTTTTCAAAACTAGGGAGTAAAGAGTTTGCTGAAAAGCTGTGTGAGGTTTTGAAGTAAGTGGTTTTATTCACATCATGGAGTTATGTACTGCTTCTTTGTATTTCAGTGAGTGTGTTCTATCTTGTTAAGAAAAGAACAAGACCGCTTATTCTGGCGCTTTCTGGAATGATTTTTTATTTTATGAATGCTGGATGGTTTATTTTCCTTATCATTGCCGAGGCGAGAGCCTACTTTTTAGTAAAATCAAAGAAAAGATCTTTTTTTATTCTTTCCATTCTAATTTCTGTCGGTTTGCTTGTGTATTTTAAGTATCGCTTTTTATTTTTTGATTTAGCGAAGGAGAATGTAATTATTCCTCTTGCTATTTCTTTTTTTACGTTTGAGTTTATTCATTATTTGGTTGATGGTTATCAGGGAAAGATTGAAAATCCTAATCTTCGGGATCATTTTGCGTTTATTTTTTTCTTTCCTACGATGGTTGCTGGTCCGATAAAAAGGTATCAAGAGTTTGTTCCGCAGATTTATTCTTCTTCTTTTTCTCTTGAAAATTTGTTAAATGGGTCTTTTCGCATTTTAATGGGGTTAGTAAAAAAAATCGTGCTTGCAGATACGCTCGCTTTATTCTCTGATCAGCTGCTTTCTGTTCAGTATATTATTACTGCCTCTCCATTAGATATTTTTATTCGCATACTTGCTTATTCGTTTAAGATTTACTTAGATTTTTCTGGATATAGTGATATTGCTTTGGGAAGTGCTGCTCTTTTTGGGATTTATTTACCTGAGAATTTTAAGTGGCCGTATTTGGCGAGGAATATTGCAGATTTTTGGAGACGTTGGCATATTTCGTTAACGTCTTGGTTTATGGATTATGTGTACAAGCCTCTCGGTGGTAGTTATGTGAATGCTGTTGTGACAATTCTAAATGTTATGATTGTGATGAGTCTCTCTGGTTTGTGGCATGGTGCTGCAGTAAACTTCATTATTTGGGGATTATATCACGGAATTTTACTTGCGTTGTATCATATCTATAAAAGTTTGAAATTGCCTTCTTTTCCAAGTTGGATAGCCATTCCTTTAACGTTCTTAGCAGTGAGTTTGGGTTGGATTTTTTTCTTTGCCAGAATAAGCATAGCTAAAATAATTATTTTAAAATTGATATCATGGCCGTTTATGTGAAATAAGTGAGATTGTTCAAAAAGATTCCATATATAAGGCCTGATAATTCTGAGATGATACAGAACCAAATGGAGATTCAACAGGAAGTTTAGTTATGTCTCCTGTTGCAAGTTCAATTTTCAAGATTTGTTTAACTTTAAAGTCTTGATCATAACTGACCAATAAAGCCGTGCCATACATTATATCCACCGAGATATCTCTTTCTCCTGGTTCTAATTCGAATTCTAATAGTGTACTTTCCTCCCCTAGAACTGGAAATTCATTTAATTCATATTTATTATCTTTTTTAATCAATTGATAAAGTGCATCGTCACTAGGAATAAATTCTCCCATATTTTCAACGCCTGTATAGAGGGTGTTAACAGCTCTGCCAGTATTTTTATTATGTAATATTATACTATTTTTTTTTGTTGAAGGATCATAGACAACGGAAAGTAAAGAATCTTTTGTGCCGTAAAATCTTCCTTTATTAGAAGGATCGCCATAAGCGAGTAATGTTTTGGGTGAGGGTTCTTTTAGAGTATGGACTATTAATTCTCCGCCGCCAGTTCTTTTATTGAATAAATCTTCCCTAACTTCCTCCCGGTAGTAGACATTATTTCCAACAACAGCAAATTCTTTATTTGAGATAGGAACTGTTGCAATTGGTTTGGCTGTAGCTGGATCAACTTCTGTAAGTGTAGAAGCACTTTCTCTTAATCTAACTAAGAATAATCTATTTCCAATTGTAAACGGAGAGATAGATCCTTTTGAATGTGAGTAAGAAGTTGTAGTACCCATAACATCAAAACGATCTAATTGGGGAATATAACGCACAACACCCTTATCTGTTTTTTCCCAATTAATATTGGTTGTGTAACCTTCACTGCTACTAGTGTCTTGCACAGAAACAGCCAATCTCTTATCAATATCGCTTAAGACCGTACTATAAAAGAGGGCAATATGAAGTTCAGGCAATATACGCTCATTATCCTCACAGCAAGTTATAGAACCATTTTCATCAGGCATACAACAAGGTATAGGATCATCAGGTATTTCATTTTTTATCCTATTGTCTTTAACAACCGTTCCGGGTTCATCCGTGTTCACAAAATAGTAACCAGTAGATACGGCTATAAGAAGGAGAATAAAAATACAGATAAGTAATAAACGTGATTTCTTTTTAGGTTTCATTCCTAACATCTACCTTCCTGAGGGTAACTAAGGTCTGGGAACCATGCACTTAATCTAATTGTAACTTTAGTATTTTCTGGATGTACCAATCTAATGGACCTTTGTTTAGGAATAGATTCATATATTGGATTTCCGTCTCCATCCTCACCAATAATATTACATGTTTCCAATCCTTCAACATGATGATTATTACAATTATTTCCTATTGTTGTTCCATCTCCTAATACAACACGAGGTTCAAATTGCCATTTACCAATGATGGTTGTAATATCGTATACTTTTGGTAGATCGTTCCCAAGAGTATCTTGTGTAAATTCCATAGTTCTTGAAGGGCGAATGGCAAGAGGTGTTGCTGTTAGATCACATTCTATTCCCAAACTATCTCCGAACAATGTTCGTCTTGAAGGAACAACATCGTCAGCAGGATCTGTATCAAACTCTAAATAATTAACAAGAAGTACTTGATTCTCATTAAAAGTTATTTCTCCCGATTCTGTTCTTGAGGGAGTCCTGCTTAGATCGTTTATAATTTCTAATATTCTCCCATCAGAAGTTTCACTTGTGCAGGCAATACTTCCATCAACAGGATAAGGTTCAGTATTGTAATTCCAACATCTCAATTCATCAATATCCTGGGGGCATGCATCACCAACACGATCACCGTCAGAATTTTCTTGGCTAGGGTTAGCAACACCAGGACAATTATCTCTTGAATTAAATATTCCATCTCCATCTCTATCCGGATTAGGTCCGCACTCATTTCTGAAGCATATTTCTTCTCCAGCGCATTCTCCTCCAGTCGAACCATCAGAGCATGTGCCACATTCACAAGCTGATTCTTCTGGACAAGTAGATGTTAAATCTCCCCGATTGCATCTCCATTGACCGTCGCCACAACAAGTTGCTCCTTCAAAACAAGAAGGAGTACCTGCACAAAGTCCTCCGCGATTATCTAGCTCGCACTGATTATCAATACAAACATCGCCACTAGCACAATCTGTATCAACAGTGCATTCTTCTTCAGAATCAGCAAGACCAAGGAAAGTAGTTATAGCCCTATTAGTTCTTAATAAATACTCAATTGCTGTTTGAATTAAACTATTATCATTAGTTGTTGGTGTGGGAAATCTTCTAACCGGTCTAGCTGCAGGACCATCACTCTCTGGATCACGACTTATATCCGTATTTATTCCTTGATCAGTATTTGGAATTCTTGAGCGAAGTTGATTTAGTTCAGTTACACTATTTAGATATACACATCTCTTACCTTTTGAAGTATCTACGCATTTCCATCCTTTTTTGCAATCATTTGAAAATTCACATTTATCAGT
>JBAZPJ010000082.1:0-5628 GCA_041648255.1 Candidatus Nanoarchaeia archaeon | reverse complement strand
CTTTTTTAAAAAGCTTTGTAATTCTTTACAGTACATTTTTTAGCAAGAGATTAATCCATGCACTAATGCATGGATTTTTCTCTAAATTCTACAGTAGTAAAAAATCACTCGGAGGTACTGTGATGGAATGAGAATGTTCGAGGACGAGGAGGTCTTTCCTTCCTTCTGGTTTCATAAAAATAGTTATATAGATTGCTAAAAGATTAAAAGCGAGCCCGGAGAGATTTGAACTCTCGTCAGAAGCTCCGCAAGCTCCCATACTATCCAGGCTATACTACGGGCCCACAGGAAATTGGTTATAGTATTCTTTTTAAGAATTTGCTTTAGTTTTAAATAGGGGTAGGTTCAGGAAAAATGAATGGTAACCTATAGGGAGCTTCTTGTGCGTCTTGATCCGATTCTCGCATTAAGGTTAAAACCAACGCCGGGTTCACCCTTGCCTTCAGCCTTAGACAGGTTTCTTAGAGATCTTAGGAAAAAAAATTGGAAAGAAAACGATAAGATTCCTCCAGCGTTAATGGTGAAGTTCCTTGAATTAGAGAAAGTGTATCAGGTGGCTTTAGATTCGATGGGTCTGGAAGAGCAGAGGGATTTTGTTAAGAAGGGGAAATAGGTTTATATAACTCCACTTTCAAAAGTTAACTAATGGAAAAAGGGTTTTGGTCTAGCGTTTTTACGCTGGTGGGTGTGACAGTTGGAGCAGGTATTTTTGGTCTTCCCTATGTGATTGCGAAAGCTGGTTTTCTTACAAGTCTCTTAATGTTAATTGTCTTAGGGTGTACAATTTGTTTTGTATCGTTATGTCTTGGTGAAGTTGTTTTAAGAACAAAAGGGAAGCATCAATTGTCTGGATTAGGGAAAAAATATTTACCAGTTCATGCAAGGTTAGTATTAATATTGGCAGTGTTTATTAGTATTTATGGAGCGTTATTTGCATATTTGTTAGGTGCTGGAGAAGTGCTTTCTTCTTTAATTGGAATTAATGCTGATCTTGCGAGTTGGCTGTTTTTCTTTTTATTAGCAATTGTGTTATTATTTAATTTGAAAGTGATTGAAAAGATAGAAAATATTTTTACTCCATTAAAAATTATATGTGCTGTACTCTTAAGTCTTGCTGCATTACCGTTAATTAATGCAAATAATTTGACTGAGTTTTCTTTCTCAAAATTATTGATTCCGTATGGAGTGATACTCTTCTCTTATTTGGGAATTAGTGCTATTCCGGAGATGGCTGCTGAGTTAAAGAGTAAGAAGGAATTAGATAAAGCGATTAAGGTGGGTGTGTTTATTTCAGGTGGTGTTTATTTCTTATATGGATTAGCCTTGGTGGGTGTGTTTGGCGTAAATCAGATTGAAGTAAGTACGTTGTCTTTAAGTTCCTTAGGGGTATTTTTCTTTATTTTTGGAAATATTTTTGCATTGTTAGCATTAGGAACTGCGTTTATGACGTTAGGATTTGCATTAAAGGATAATTTAACATTGGATTTAAAACAAAAACCTCTTACTGCGTGGGCATTGGTGTTAGCCCTTCCAGCACTATTATTGTTGTTAAAAGTGAATAGTTTTGTAAAAGTCTTAGAGTGGAGTGGAGTTCTTGGGGGCGGTTTTATTTTATTATCTATCTTGTGGATGCATCATGTAGTGAAAAAGAAAGGTGAACGAAAGCCAGAATATTTTATTAAAGATTTGAATTGGGTAAAGGTTTTAATTGCAGTTTTAATTATTATTGGAATTGTGTATCAATTAATGTAAGAAAGAGCTTATTGTAATTAATTTTGAGGGTTTAGGTTCTGAGGTGTGTCTGATCTAAGTTGCTTTAATCGTTTTCTTTAAGGCTTCATGGACTGCGGCTGGGTCTGCTTTTCCCTTGGTTAATCTCATAACATTTCCAACTAAGAAGTTAAAGGATTTTTCTTCCCCGTTGAGATATTCTTCTACCGCTTTTTTGTTTTCTAGCGCTACTTTTTTACAAATGTCTTCTAAGAATTCGGTGTCTTGTACTGTTTCTAAATTATTTTCTTGGACATATGTTTTAATTAGAACGTCTTTATCTACTAATAATTCCATTAGTCTCTGTCCGGTTTGTCTTGTGATTGTCTTTTGTTTGAGTAATTCTAAGACTTCTAATAAGTGGGTTTCAATGAATGTTTCTTCTAATTCTTTTTTATTATAGTTTAATACTCTGACAACTTCGCGTCGTATCCATTCTGCGGCGGCTAGTGGTTCAATTGTTTTCAAAGCAGTTTCAAATAAAGCTGCTAGTTTGTAGTCGTTTGCTAGGGCTTCTGCATCTTGCAATTTTAAGGAATATTCTTGTTGGTAGCGCCATGCTTTTTGTTGGGGGAGTTCAGGTAATTCTCTTTTAGTTTGTTCTATTTTCTCTGTAGTTAATTCAATAGGAACTAAGTCGGGATCAAGAATGTATCCGTAGTCTTCTTCTTGTTCTTTTTTTCTTTGAAAAAGAGTAATGCCTTTGTCTGCGTCCCATCCTCTTGTCTCTCTATGTTTTAATCCCTGATTCTCGCGTACTAAGAGTCTCTGTCGTTCTATTTCGTAATTTAATGCGCGTTCTATTTCTTTAAAGCCGGTAATGTTTTTTATTTCTACGCGTTCATATCCTTTAATGCTAATGTTTGCGTCTGCTTTAATGACTCCTTCTTTCTCATCAAAGATTCCCAAGTAGTGTAATAAAGTTAATAATCGTTTAAGAAATTCTCTGGCTTCGTCTGGGCTTGTAAAGTCGGGTGCTGTTACAATTTCGCATAATGGTTTTCCTGATCTGTTATAATCAACAAGTGTTGTTGTTCCTTGGTGGGTTAATGCGCCAGGGTCTTCTTCTAATTGAATGCGGTCGATGGTAATTGTTTTATCTCCAATGCTTAATTTTCCATTGCTTCCTAAGGGTTCTTCGTATTGGGTGATTTGATAATTTTTCCCCATATCTGGATAATAATAAGTTTTACGAGAAAAAATTAAGGTTGGTGCGATCTTACAATTTAATGCTAAGCATAATTTTAATGCATGTTCTAGTGCTTGTTTATTAACAACAGGTTTTGATCCGGGGAATCCAACGCAGACTTCACAGACTTTAGTATTTGGTTCATCTCCTTCTTTTGGTTGGGGGCAAGAACAGAAGAGTTTGGTTTTAGTTTTTAATCCAACGTGGATTTCTAAACCGATTATAATGTCCATGGGGCGGTAGTTGTTTAAGGACTTTTAAGAGTTTCTATGCTTCTACAAGGTCTGTAAGTTCTTCTGTTTCTAAACGTGTCATTCTTCTTACAAGATCAAGTTGGATGCCGAAGAGAGAGGAAGCACTTAGTTGATGGCCGTGGGCTTGTAGAGATATTTCTATGGTTGGAGGGGCTGTTCTATGTTGGAATTCGTTGGCAGTAGGAGCAGCAAGTTATTCTTGATAGAGCCATATTACATGGAGTAGATGAGGTTTAGACAAAGCTATAGAGTCATAAGTTTTTCCGTTAAGTGCAGTGTAAGGCATGAAGGGGGGAGGTTATTGAACTTTATAAGAATTATTTGGGTAGAAGAGCTAGTTTGTTGAGGGATTGTTTCCATAACACTTATAAATATCCCATCTTCCCTCTTTTTTATGGCAAAGAGAATTTTCGGGAAGCAAGAGCGTTATCGCCCTATTCGTAAAGGTAGACATCGAAAAGTAAGGCCTAAAACCTTTAAGACTGAGGCTGCTGCGAAGCGCTGGGCTGAAAGTAAAGGGATTAAAAGTTACGATCTAAAAAATACAAATAATCTTGAATCTAAAACTAAGAAGATTTACGTTATTCAAAAATAGACATGAAAGAATACATTCTGAGGTATGCAAACGAACTTTGTTCTAACCCATTCTATTTGTATGAAATTGCTAGTGGCAGAGTGCTTATTGAGGATCACAAGTTCAGTGAAGTATTATCCCACTTTATAGAGAATTATGCATTTAAAGGGAGCGAGCCTATAAGAATTAATATGGCTGATGCTATTCCAAAAGAAAAGAGAACGCTTGTGGATATGGTAGTGAGAGTGCATAATAAAATTGTTGCAAGGAAGGCTCCGGTAAATTATCCTACTTCTCTTGTCGAAGCAGCGTTAGATAATTAATTAGAAACCTTTTTAGTTTCTCCCTTATTTCTTTTTTGATGAATGATGTTCCTTCTGCTCGTTATAATCGTTATACTCGTTATACTGAGACTGTAACGCGTTTTACTGCAAGTGGGAGGAGAGTAGAGGTAACTTATCGACCTGCAAAAATGTCTTCGTATAGTTTAGGAAGAGCATTGAGTTCGAAGGCGGATATTGAGCGACCAGACATTTATCGAAGTATTTTATTGAATCGTTTTTCTAAAGATTTATGGAAGGCTTTTCTTGATAAAAAAAAGAGGGGTGGTAAGGCAAACTATTCTACGTTTAAAAGAGTTTTTGAGAATAATCTTGAAGGAATTTTACATGATGTTTTTTTTCCTGAAGATAGAAATAAAAAAGAAAGGCAAGAGGTTCGAGGGGATTTATATGCAAGAAATTGGAGTAAGCGGAGTAGGGAGTTATTAAGGGAGATTACAGAGGGAAGAGAACAGACAAGTGAGTTGTCGGAGTGGTTAGAGTTTAGTGAGGAGGGAAGAAAAAGTGTATTGATTGATGGGAAAGTGACGAAGAAAATTCCTCCGCGTTATACATACTATCATTTTGTTGATAGAAAGATTGATCCTGAAGAGATGCGTGCAACAAATCGTGCGCTGTTTAATCAGGCGATGCAAAGAACAATTTGGAGTTTAGCTCATCATGAGGGAGTGCTAGAGATTTGTAATGATTATGATAAGGCGCAGGCTGCAAAGGAAGATAAGAAGGTCTTTGGAGAGGTAGTTAATGATTGTAGATATGAGATTTCAGGTTTTAAGAGAAAAAGACCGCTTCGAGAATGGCTACCTGAAGATATGGAACAAGAGGCTTTGGAAGTAATTTGGAAATGTGCCGAAAAATATGAAGGAAGAAATTTTGCTCGTTTTCGTACGTTCGTAAAGAAGGCGTTAAAGAATCGATTAAGTGATTTGTATGATTATCGTGATGCTGATCTGCGTATTGTGAATGATATTGCTCGGCCGTATGGTTCTGTTGAAGGAGATACGCAGTTTGCTCGTCAGCTTGAAAGAAAAGTAGCACGAGCGTGGATGCATGAGCAGGAGTATAAGGGGGATTTTTTAGAAAGAATGGCTGAGATAATCGATGTAAGCGGAATAAAAGGAATGGCTCAGGTAGACAGAGAGGGAATGATTAATAGGTTTGTAGGGTTGTATCCGTCAGAACCGCAAAGAGCGTATGATTTATTGAAAGCAGTGGAATGGTTTGTTAATGAAGGGATCCCTGGGCGGAGTAGTCTTCCTATTTTTGCTCAACCTTCTATTGCAGATTTTTTAGATGAAGTTCCAAGAAGAGATAAATCTAGGAATGAGGAGTATGACTGGCACGAACCCGATCCATACAATCCTGTACCTTTCTAAGTTCTTACTGTTAAACTGTTTCCAGATTCGTATCGTTTTAATCCTTGATAGAACACGAGAATGCCCAGTCCTAAAAAAGCAAACGTCACAAACGTAAGGAGGATTAGCCATTTCCAAGAAAAGT
>JBAZPJ010000081.1:0-5686 GCA_041648255.1 Candidatus Nanoarchaeia archaeon | reverse complement strand
GAGGTTCATCATTTTACCAAACGGTAAAATAAACGGGTGAGGTCTCGTTAAAAAATATTTTCGCTCGCTATTCACCACCCACCCCTAAAGGGAGGAAGGATCTCTAGCGAGCCTATCATTTAGACATTACTCAATGGTTAAATCATGCGGAACAATATGTTATTGATGAACAAAATTCTCTAGCTCGCATTCGTGAATTTAACGACTTCCTTACACAAAATAAACATCTTTTGGAACAATCTTATCAAATAGCTTATCGCGATTCAGTAAATGGTGTTCTTGGAGTAGGGAAAGTTCGCATAGAAATACGTGAAGGGAAAGATGTAACTCATAGGATAAGAAAAAGCTCGGAAGGGATTCGAAGCACAACTGCAAGCTGGGCTCTTAGTCGCGCTCATGGAATAAAAAATAAAGGATTTGCAAAAACACCAGAACAACAGGCAAGATTAGAACAAGTAATAACTCAACTTACTTATCTAAGCGAGGTGCAACTATGAAAAGTACAACACGTACTATTATAGGGTATATATTGCTCCTCTTTGGACCGCCTTTCTTAGTAATGCCCTTCTTGAGTCTGCTTGCATTTCCTCTTTTAGTAATAGCGAGTGTATTTTTCATTCAGGGAATCTTCTCAATGAAGGATAAAACTCCTGCACAATCCAATCCTCTTGGAAATATACTAATGATTATGGGATCTATTCTTTTACTTATTGCCATAAGCGGAACTCTAATCTTAGCTTCACTAAGGGTCATTGATGTTTCTCATGGAAGAATCATTCCATTTGGAATTTGGAACTATCTCGTTTTCTTCTTCGCACTTTTAGCGCCAACCTTGCTTACTTACGGATTAAAACTTCACAATAATTTTACAATAAAAGAACTCATCTATATTTGGTTTTTCCTATTCGCACTCCCATTATGGACACTGACTATGACATTTATTTATTACGGGTCTGGATTTCCATTCGGAGCATAGAAGATCTAGACTGAACATCTGTTTTTTTAAGTAGAAAAGAAACGGTGAATGCTTTGTGCTTCTTCTTTTTGATTAAAAAATAGTTCTAGAAAAAATAATTGGAAAAGATGGAACAGACACGGTCATCCAAACCATCGTCCTAATCCTTCTTGTTTGTCTTTTTCTTTGCCAAAGAATAAATCAATACGCTGTCGTGTTAATTCAAGTGTTTGTTTTAGGTAAGCAGGTAGGTCGTATTTGTCTGCTAGGCTTAAACATGGTTCTAAGTATTTTATGACGGATCCTTCGGAGATAGTGAATAATAATTTGCCACTGCAAGTAGTGCAAGATCCTTTGAGGGGTGGTCTTCGAAATTTTGCATTGCATTCCACACATCTAAATTCTTGTTGTGAAAACTTTTTTAGATTACCCTTGATGTCTCGGATAAAGTGTCGTTCGATAATTAAGCGGGCGACGTCTGCGGTGTCTACTGCTCGTAATTTTTCTGCTAGGGTCATTTGTCCTAGAACTTTTCCTTCCATGTTGGGAATGAGTTTATATTGACTGCAGCGTACGCCGTTGTTGAAGTCTTCAGTGTCATGAGTAAATCCCATGCCTTCGTATTGTCCGGGTGTTTTTAATCGAGCTCTGAGCGTTTCTACTTTTACTTCACTTGCAGGTTTGTACAAAAGTGCGGCTTCATAGAGTTCTAAAGGATATTTGAAACAAATGTCCATGTTGAAGACCATGTCATCTACTTCTGCGGGAAGAAGTTGCGAAGTTAAGACTAAAGGTTCATCCTGTGTTGCTCCGCGGTGGTCGCTCAGTAATTCTCGTGAGAAATTTAGGAATCCGTCCATCAAAAGTAACACACAGGCTTCATCTCCATCGCACCTAGTATTAATAATTTGTTCTCCCCAAATAACATTTCTCTCTTCTTTTTTATTCCATTCTACTTCAACGCAGTAGGAGTGAGCTGAATCTTCAATAATTTCTACCTTTTTTACAAAGTCAATAAATGCATCTCCAAAAGAATGGAGTGGTTGATAAGTATGATTCACCTTTATAAGACGTGAGTCTGTCTCTGTCATTAGAATATCTTGAAGTTTTTTTCTTTTCTCCGGATGATAGAGATTTAGTTTAGTTCCAAGAGAATGAACATCAATACCATTAATAACAAAGTGATGAAGTTTAAATTTTTTAGGAGAAAGGCCTAATTCTAAGTAACGGTCGAGAAGAGTTTTCCCTGGAAGTCGTTCAGCAGTAGTGGAATATCTTCCAATAATATGAAAACGAGCGAGCAATAAAGCAAAATCGTCAAGAAGAGATCGATTTGTAGAATAAAAGCAAAGAGCATTACGCTCTTCAATGATGCTTCCGTCACCATCAAGATAAGCAGAGACAAATTCTAAAATTTGTTTATCAGGAAGCTGATAGACAAGAGAAGGGATTTGTTTGTTTTTTGCATTAGTGCCCGTTTTAAGAATATATTTGAAAAAAGCATGGACGAAAGAATGAGAAATTGTTATTTTAGTATTGTTTTCTTCAAGTGTTGGTTGTAAATTAAAACAGATTTTGATGAGCAAAACAAGGTCGTCAATAAGTGAAGGATGACAAACTCTAAAGCTAACCTGTCTCGTCGTTTTATTTTGTCTGCAATGTCCTTCTGCAAAATAAGTTCCCAGTAAACGGGAGAAATAAGGAGTAAAGATGAAGTGTCTGGAAAATTCTTTATTACTAAACCAATATTTAATTTTTGACTCTGTCGGGATTTGATCATAAGTAATAATTTGTTTAGCTATAAGCTGTTCTAAGTGATTGAATGGGACAGCAGGATACCATCTAGAAAAGCTAAATCTTTTTTGGGTAATATTTAATGTTTGACGGATTTTTGCTACGCCATAATTTTTAACAAGAGTTTTAAAGAATTCTGAACATTGAGTTAATCTAAATTTGTGTTTTTCTGAGGGAGGAAGATTGGTTGCAAATTCTTGAACTAAATCTAGTTTTGTTGAGATAAGTTCTGGTCTAAAATAATCCATGATAAGAAGTTTGTCTCCTTCAGTAATTTCCTTTGCTTTTTTAAAACAAAAGTTATCTTTTTCGTCAAGATACATAAAATCATGATTCGGAGTCATCAACAGTTCTCTGTTAGTACAAGTAGTAAGTTTAATCCATTTAGGTGTTACCGGCCCTTTAATGAAATATTTAATTTTCTTTTTAACTAATTCTTTTGTTTCCGGATCTGCTCCATACGTATAATATTCCTGTTTGGGAATAATACTAACTGTTCCAAGAGGGTCAAGTGTTTTAGTAGGGCATCCTTCTTCTAAAAGAGATTCAACAAAGGGGCCAATTTTTTTATACTGAAGAATATTATGCTGATCAAAGAAAAGTAATTTTGTGGTAGGTGCTACACAGTCTCTTCTCATAATACTATGTAAGAGTGGATGTGCGAGCATTGCTTGTGTTCTTGAGAATCCGGCAATTCTGCAGACGATTCCTGCTGCCGTATGCGGGCTTAATCCAATGACAATGTGTCCGACGAGGTCTTCTCTTTTTTTAATATTATAAAATCGAGGCAGGCCATAAAACTTTTCAAGTAAATCATCTATAAAGTTTGCTACGTTTGTTAAAACTAAGTCTGCTCCTTTATCTTGAGAGTCCACGCAAGCAGGTAAAATAAGATCTTGGCATTTTAGTTCGACGATTTGTTCTTCATTGATTAAATCTTGTCCATACACATCGTGAGTGTATCCTATTTCTTTTAATTTAGCAATGCTTGTTCCGATTTCTTTTGGTTTAAAATGCGTAAGGGGCATTTCAATCATGTCGTATCGTGTTGTTCCATCTTTGTTGACGTGAACATCATGGACTGCGCGAAGAATTCCTTTTGCTAAAGGTTCAGGATAGTGGTTGGGGTTTGAGACTCCTCGTACGCCTTTAATTAATTCTGGAACGTTTCTAATTCCTAATTTCTTGAGTGTTGCTTCAAAGTAAGTGTAAATGGGAAAAGGAATGTTTCCATATTTTACTGGTTCATGTCCGCAGTCTGTTTCGATAATACCGCAGGTTTTGCATGAATATTTTTGGATAGTTAAGTTGCCGCAGGTAATGCAGGTGTCTGCGATGTCTTCTTTATTGCAGGTAGTGCAATAACGTAGAGGAAAGTCTCCTATTATTTTTCCTTCTTTCATTGCTGCTTGGAAGCTTCGTAGTCTTCCTCCTTCTTTTCCTACGGGAAAGAGGGCGTGGGGTGTTCCTGTTAATTCTCGTTCTTTTGCTTTTTCTGGTCGTCCCATTCTTGATCCGATGAATGTTCCGGATTTATCGCGTAAGACTACTTCTGACATATCATTAATTATTTCCAGCATAGATTTTTCTTGTTCGAGTAAAGAGAGTAAATGGGTAAAGTTTTCTTCTTTTGAATAAAATCCTAGAGCGATTTTTAATGCGTCTGCCCATTCGTCTTCTAGGACAACGTATTCTCCGGTAACAACTTGGTGTGGCGCTCCGATTAATTCTAAAGAGCGCTTTGGATCATGTTCGTGAGTTGTTGAGAGAAAGGGAATGATTATTTTACTAGGTTTGATGACTGCGTGTTGGAGCCATCCGATTAATGATTTTAATTGATCTTTATTCAGGTCAGCCCAGTGGTAAGTGTAGCGTGGGTGTAAAGGAATGTTGTATGTTTTTGAGAGGGTGTATGATTCTTGTAAGGGAACGCGGATTTTTGTGGGATTATTTAATAATTTTTCATAGAGTGTTTTATTATCTCCTAAGGCTTTTTCTAATTCTAAGACCCACCAGTCTTCATTATATCCAACTGGAACGAGGGAATGTCCTCTGTCTAAGAAGTCTCCATAATTAATTAAAATATCTCCAACAAAAATAATTTCTTTTATTTCTTTTAAATGTTTTTTTGCTAGTTCTGTGTTTTCTAAGAAAACAACGCTTCCATCTTTTAATTTAACAATTGGTCCTTCGATGCTGTCGCAGCTGCTGATTGTTGTTGCTTTTCCTGGTCGTTCTGTTTTGAGTTGTGTGCCGATGGCAATGTAATTTTCTAGGACACACATGGTTGCGGGGTGGAGTGCGTCTGATGAAAAGCCGCTTGTTCGTGCTCTTCCGTAGCGTAATCTGAATGCTCCGGTTCTAAGAGGATGTCCTAAAATAGGTCTTCCTGCGACTAAGTCTTTGATGTAGGTGTAATCGGGTGCTATTTTTAGGCTGGTATCTTTTTTTACTGCGCCTTTGGATTTGATTTCTTTTTGGAGTTTAACAAAGTCTTCTAAAAAATCCCAGTGGTCCATCCCAAATTCTTTGTTCCATTTAGAAAACTTTCCCCAAAATTTAGGAAATTTTTGTGCGAGTCCTTCTGCCATAACGAGGCAGAATCCATTTCTTAAGAAGTTAGTACTGACACGGGGAAGGTCTTTGTAGTTGGGTGTTTCTATTTTTTCGCTTGGGTCTCCGTCTATTTGGATGGGGAGATGTGTTGTGAGAAATACTGCTTCTTTTTCGCTTGGGAAGTATTGGAGGTTGGTAATTCTTTCATGGTAGTATTCCATTTCTGAGTAGGTTCGTTTGATTTCGTCTTCAGTGGGGTCGTAGGGGTGATAGCCCATGTTGATGCGGACATAGTCCGCTACTCCTGCGAAGATGCAGGTTGCGGTTGTTCCTGCGCTTCTGATTGGTCCTCCGAAGTAGAGGCAAAAGTATTCTGCTCCG
>JBAZPJ010000080.1:0-5731 GCA_041648255.1 Candidatus Nanoarchaeia archaeon | reverse complement strand
AGTCTTTCCTTCCGTTACAATCCTAAACGATATTTCTGCTTCATCAGGAGCAACAGTGATCTTACTTGTACCCTGTACTGTTAAACCCCGATCTTCAACAGCATTCCCGTTCTGTATAATAGTCGTCGCTTTCGCATTCCACGCAAGAACTCCTGCAATGAGGATAAGTCCAAGCATAGCAATTCCCAAGATTGTGTTTAGTTTTTCCATACTCCCTCTATAGTTTAACCTCTTTAAATATTCTTCTTGATACTAAGGTTTTAGCCTTAATGTCGATTTTTATTTATTTGATTAATTAAAATTGCAGCACTATAGGAAATTAAAACAAACACCCCTAAACCTGTTCCAAACTTCATTATAATTGACTCTCGTGAAGGTAAACAATCCACACCATAATACATTCCTCTCTCTGTACAAAGAGTTATGGACTCTTCAACGATAACAAAGGTTATTAGACTTAAAATAATTGCTAGAAAGATAATCAATGTAGGGATGATTCTGTTCATTTTCTTTACCTGAGTTTGAGAAGACCTTTCTTTTTATCCTCTTTTGGTTATACTAAGGTTTTACCCTTACTATCTCTTCTTTTCTAAAAATAAAAGGATGTTCTTTACAAACAAGATAATTTCCTTTGCTTCTTCAATCGTTGCTCTTTCTCCCCTATAATTGATATCGTTTCTTATTTCTCTATACCTATCCATCTGATAGCTCTGAAATTGATCCAATAATTTTTGTTCTAGCGCAAATGCAAAAATCGCCTCATGGGAATAAGGCTTATATCCTTCCACACTTAAAAACGATTGAATGGCTTCTCTTATTACTTCATATGCACTTTCAAATCTAAACGGTGCATTCTCTTCATTTAACGGAAGAGATTTCAAATCTTCATATCTTTTTTTCGCATTAGAAAATAAAGAATTCGCCTGCTGATAATCTGGAGTCATTTTAACCACTTTCCCATCTTTAATAAATTCTTCAAACTTTTTCATAGATTCAGATATCCCTCAAGTACAATCCCATTCGCGAGACTACTAAGGAATTCTTTGTTCACCACACCTCTCTGCAGTATTATAATCTTTATCTCTCTTTCTAGCTTTTTTCCGAAAAAACTAAGGTCAACCTGCTTATTTCTTCCGGTAAACACGGCAATATCAATATCACTCTGCTCTGTATCTTCCCCCCGACTATAGGAACCGAATAAAATAATTGCTTCCGGATGATGGTATTCTTCTTTTAACTTTTCAATTAGACCTGCCTCATACAATGAAAAGAGATTATGACTTCTTTTTAACGCTCTGAAATGGGAATTTTCTCTATTTGCTTTTAAAAGAATTAGATTTCCAAGCTTTCTTTCTGAGAGTAATTCTTTTTTAATTAACTTTAGAACAATTGTTCTTGTCCAAGGAAAAGAAATCTTTGTCTTTCTTGAAAGCTCTCTTAAATGAATCTCATTCGTTGGATTTCTAAAAAAATAAGATAATATCTCTCTTTCCTTCTCCGACCCTATCGTTACCATTGATAGTTATAAAGATCAATCGATATTTAAAACTTCCTTCTTAACAACAAGCAATATAAACCTCCCAGAACAAATGTATCTATGGAAGAAGACTTTACCTTTACCTCGACAACCTTTAAGACGCTTAGTTCGGATATCCGCGTTAAAATCTTAAAATCCTTACAACGCCATTCCCTTACTCAAACAGATTTAGCAGCACACTTACGCCTCACAATCCCTACTATCAAAGAACATTTAGACTTACTTACTGAAGAAGGATTAATCTATCGAGAAGAAGAACGTAAATGGAAATATTATAAATTAACTTCTAAAGGAAGAACCCTACTCGAACCAGAAACGAAATTCATTAAACTCCTTTTAGGAAGTTTTACTGTCTTTACTGTTGCAACAGCAATTAGTCTTTACACTGAAGTAAGTAAATATGTAACACCTGCTATACCCTTAGCAAAAACAACGATGGATGAAGTAGCTTTTATGACACCCACTTCTACAGCAACAATGCTCTTCACTCCATATCCTTTCGAACCAGTTTGGACTGCTGTTTTCCTTATTCTCTTAATGGTTAATCTCCTTGCTTTGTTTTTCTTTGTCATTAAACTCAGATACTCAAAAAAATAAATCTTTTTATACAAGAAGAATGCTCAACCCTTTTAATGACTACTGATACGCTCAAATTCCAATTCGATGCTTTAGAAAAAGACCTTAAAACCTGGCAAGAACGCTTCAAACTAGACAACCAAGACAGATGGTTCGTCCATTATACCTCCATGTCAGATAGAATTAAAGAAAAAGCAACTATTAACCTCTTACCTGCCATTGAAGAATTCAAAAGCATTAAACAAACCTATGGAGAGAAATATAGAATTAAAGACATTAACTACCATATTGATGTGGCATTAACAAGCTGTGAACAACTACGATTATTATTGAAAGAAATCCACACGATGTATAAAAACCAAGAAGACTATGAAAAAATAAGATTAACCTGGAATGTACATTTTTCTACGTTATTTAGAAGAATTCAAAGCGTACGAGAACGCATTTATATCTTAGATAGAATCTTAGCTAAAGAGAACGCTGAAGCCCGAGAAGCAGCATAACTAAATAGTTCTAGCAAAGATTATACGATTAACTTTTTAATTAAAACTTTCTCATGCGACACTAACGACAACCACGCACAGAACTTATAAAGACAGAAACCATTCATTGATTATGGATCAAACTAACGCTCTTGCCGTTTTTCAAGGAAAAGACATTCGAAGAACATGGCACAACAATCAATGGTGGTTTTCGGTTGTGGATGTTATTGAAGCTTTAACGGACAGCACTAATCCTCGTAACTATTGGAGTATGCTCAAAACACGAGAATCTGAACAAGGAATTGAGTTGTCCACAAATTGTGTACAACTGAAACTCCCCTCTTCGGATGGTAAAAACTATGAAACCGACTGCTCAAACACAGAAGGCCTTTTTAGAATCATTCAATCGATTCCTTCACCCAAAGCAGAACCCTTCAAACTCTGGCTCGCAAAAGTAGGTTATGAACGAGTACAAGAAATAGAAAACCCGGAATTAGCTCAACAACGCATGAAAGAACTCTATCGAGCAAAAGGCTACTCGGAAAACTGGATCGATAAACGTATGAAAGGAATCGCAATTAGAGAAGAATTAACAGACGAATGGAAAAAACGAAATGTAACTCAAGAAAAAGATTTTGCTATCCTCACTGCAGAAATCTCCAAAGCAACGTTCGATATGACACCCAGCCAATATTCACAACACAAGGGCTTAGTCAAAGAAAACTTGCGGGATCATATGGACAGTATGGAACTTGTTTTAACCATGCTTGGAGAAGCTACGACAACTAGATTTACTCAAGAAAGAGACTCGCAACAATTTCCAGAACTTAAAAAAGACGCAAAAGATGGCGGAGACGTAGCAGGATCAACAAGAAAAGATATTGAACAGAAACTAGGCAAAAGTATTGTTTCAAAAGAAAACTACTTACAAACACCAGAAAAAGAAAAAAGACTATCTTCTTCAAAGAAAAAATAACTATTCAATCAGAGAAAAGCTTATAAGAAATTCAATACTAATTATTATCATGAGCCTTGCAGACGTAGAATCGTACGTTACCGCTTTCGGTAATACTCTCAAAGAATTTGATATCGACTTAGATAGCAAATCCAGCAGCAGATTACTCCAAAGCGGGGTTTGGATGCAGGATAAATTGGAATTAAAACTCAATAGACAACTCAAACCACTCTTACAAGCACTAGAACAACTTTCTCGTGAGACTGATGACTCCGCATCAGAAAACAATCTTGCCATGAGCACAAAATACGCAAAAGAATTAGTTAAAATGATGGAAGCAATGCTCATGAATTATAAACAAAACGAGACAACAACAGACCTTAAATATAAATGGGCACAGAACTTACAAAAAATGAAAGAACATCACACTCATCTCAAGAATAGGGTAGGTATTATCAAAGGAATGAAAGCACAAGAAAAAGACCCAAGAAACTGGCTGCCTTTCTAATTTTTCTTTACAAATAACTCATCTACTTTTTCTACAATCTTTTCCATTGGTAGTGCTTCTTCACTAATGGTTACTACTTCAAATATTTTCTTAAACTCTTCAATGATGTATTTTTTATCTTTTGATTCTAACTCAAAGCTTAAATGAATTACAGGAGAATTATCTATCACTGCTAAACCCTCATCATCTTTTTCTTTATTCTCAATTTCCCAATAAACTCCATCCGGCATTAAATGGAACTCTGCCGCTTTTACATCAAAACCTGCATTCTTCATAGTGACTTCCATATCAGGCAAGACATTACCCTCAAACGGCAAAAATACCTCAAGACCAAGGTTATGAACTCTCTTAGATTCTTGGATTAGAATTTTCATTCATTGAAGCAGTGTATAAAGTTTTATAAAACCTAAGGTAGATCTTTTTTTATGCACGTTGGACTCATTCCACTGGAAGAAATTAAACACATCCAACGCTATCCTACTTCTCTTGAACGCGCTAGAGGATATGAACACTGCATCGAACGTCTCTCCACAGCACTAGAAGATCATTATGATATCTATGGATGGCCTGCCGCAGAGCTCCACCTTGCAGATCTTCAGCTCTTTAATTTCTATTGTGCTGCTTTCTTAGAATACACTCAAGCAGAAGCTTATCCAGACCTTCCCCGCCTCGAACAAATGAGAATGTTTGACTTAGAAGCAAGAGGACTAACGCTTGATCAAGTTATGCAACACCTCGCAGCCCAAGTCATCGATAAAGAAAATCCAGTCTGGTTAAAATTCTAACGGGTTACAGCAAAACTCTCAACTTTTTCTTTCAACGCTTTTGCTTTCTTATTCTTCTGGAAGATTTTTTATCATAAACTCTTGATCTGGATAAGAGATAGAAATCCTTAAATAGCTATAATCCTCAAATAGGTATGGATCATTATGGAAGAATTTTGGTTTAGAATATGCAAAGGTGAAAGGGGTAAAAGGTATTATGTTATAACTGAAGAGTTTTGGAAATGGCTAAAAGAGGAAGTGCAAAAGACAGATTCTTAGGGTAAGAAGATAGAACTTATAAAAAAAATAAGGAGTATCTCTAATAATCAGATTGAAGAGAGGGCAATAGTAAATTGGATATATAATATTAACAAACCGAATAGAAAACCAATAATTGTTACCGCAGAAGATTTATCTAAACTAAAAGAACCAAATCGTTGGTGTGTACACGGATACGAAACCTTCTGTTTACTGTGCAAAAAAGAGAAGAAAATAAAGGACTGTCCTGTTCCTTATTTATGGAAAACACACAATAAGGGCAAGATCTATGTTTTTAATGAGTACTGGGAAGATTTTATTCATTTATTAAAAAATTGTAACCTATACGGATTATTGCCAAATAATGTAAATTCAAAATTTAAAATAGGTCCAAGAGTTTTGAGGAAATGGAGAAATAATCATGAAGAACCAAAGTTATATACCCGAAAAGAATTTACTTTCACTTCAGAAAATTTATATTGGTTGGGCTTACATTTTTCTGACGGTCATTTGAGAAATAACGGTTCTAAATGATAGGCTCGCTAGAGATCCTTCCTCCCTTTAGGGGTGGGTGGTGAATAGCGAGCGAAAATATTTTTTAACGAGACCTCACCCGTTTATTTTACCGTTTGGTAAAATGATGAACCTCAA
>JBAZPJ010000079.1:0-5784 GCA_041648255.1 Candidatus Nanoarchaeia archaeon | reverse complement strand
TGAGGTTCATCATTTTACCAAACGGTAAAATAAACGGGTGAGGTCTCGTTAAAAAATATTTTCGCTCGCTATTCACCACCCACCCCTAAAGGGAGGAAGGATCTCTAGCGAGCCTATCATTTAGAAAAAGAGGGTAAGTATTGTGAAAGGTATAAACAAGAATCAGGTCAGGAGTGTGAATGCGGTGCTCCAGCAACCTTAAGAATTATAGAATAAGAATGGCGCCGCGACCCGAGTGCTTCCCTAAGGAGTGTGTTCGTGAATTTGTACTGTTTTTTAGGTTTATGTTAATTTGATTTCCTTTTATTTAAATTCAACGTTGCTGCTTGAATGTGATGAAAGAAGTTTATTGTCCTTTGTATCCGAATTTTTTATTATATTGATTGTGGTCGAGTACATCAAGAACGAAGGCGATGATTTCTATTTCGTTTTCTCCGTTTGTGAGTGTGTAGAGCATTCTCCAGAAGTTTGGAAGTTCAATTCGGAATAGATTTGTTACTCCGTATTTATTTTTGTATTCTAATGGAATCAGGTTTTTTGCAATAGGATTTCCGTAATGAGGATTAGTTTTGAGTAAGTCTTTTTTCTTTTCTAGTGCATTTAAGATGCTTTTTTCAATTTTTGAGTGTTCTGCTTCTTGATTCAGATATTTGTAGACTTCTTCTGCTTCTGGAGATAAAATGATTCTAATATTTTTCATAGTTCTAATCCTGTGCTTATTGCTTTTTTTAAATTCGGATTAGGATTATGGATCCATGTAATTCCTTTCATTGTCACAAGAATCTTATTGCTTATTTCTAAATATTCTAAAATAATTTTCAACGTATTATGGTTTACTTGTTTTGGAAGTTTCTTTTTTAATTCTGCTAGTGTAACGACGCTTTCTTCCATGTTCTTTAATGTCTGTTCTACCATCAATACAGTGTTCAATGTAGGAGAATGTTCTAAGATAGATCCGTTTTCGTTATTTAGTACTTGGCTCATTTTTGTCCTATTGTTATTAGTTAATACATATTAGATATGAATAAGTATATAAAGCTTACTTTTTAATAAATTTATTTAGCGTTTCGGCTATCCCACCGTTCGCCTGCAGGGTATTAAACCCACGCGGGAATAAAAACATCGTACTTTTTAATTGAAAGACGAGCAGTACTACTTGAGAAAGACGAACTTTTATAAATAAGTATGTGTTTCTAGATTAAATGAATGAAGTTGAATACATTGCTACAAGGGAACAAAGAGAACCAATTCTGAGAGATATTTTAAGAGGTTATGTTCCAAGAAGAATTGAGGCATTACGGGAAAGATTACCTTTGGAAATATTTGCTTCATCTCTTGAAGAATCACCCTCAACGGAAGGGAGAGACATGCTAGTAAGAGCGTTAAATAGGGTTGAGGATAGTCTTCTTGTAGGGGGTTGCCAACCACGTGATGTATTTCTACAAGGATACCATGACGTAAGAAGTTTTGGTTTTGGACTTTTTGATCTTAGACAGTTTAATCCTAAGTGGATTCATGAGGAATATAAAACTGATCCATCTCGTCCAAGAGTTGTTCGAGAATTTCCAGAATATTGGGCGGAGAAAGCTTTTGAACTTTATATGAAAAACCCACTTAAGCTACCGCAGCACAATCCCAACGTTCCTGATGATGGAAGGATAGATCGATTGAGAGATTGTGAAGCGTTAGCCCATCCAGATATATTTAAGGGATTTTTTTATCTGAATCGGGACTTTCTTGATGCGATGCACATTCATCTTCTTAAGTATGTTTCAGAATAAAAAATAAAGATTGCTAAATTGAAGGATCTTACCATTCATTATACATTTCCAGCTGGCCAATCACTTTAGAGTATCTCGCTAAAAGAATAGGTCATAAAGAAAAAATCTTAGCAGAACTATGTTGTGGTATTGGTATCAGTTTAATCTATCTTACGCCGAGTTTCAGATCTACAATGGGAGTAGATAACAATCCAAGAACCCTTTCTCTTTGTAGATTAAATTTAAATAAATCTGGTTTGTCTAATAAAGTCCAGCTTAGGCTAGATTAGATAGTTCCAAATTTTTACCCAATAATTCAGCCAGAACTTTTACTCGAGAGTTTATCTAGTTTCTAAATAATTAGTAGTTCTATGAAAAGAAATTGTAAGGTTTGCAAAAAGAAACTAAAAGACAAAGAAAAAATTATGTTTGGATTAACCTTCTCTCAATTAGCGTACGCTTTCCCAGCATTTCAGATAAATTCTTCTCTATATTCCTCATCCTCATTTCATAATTATGGATGTCTTGTTTGTCTTGCATTGTCCTCTCCTAAACCTAGAGATTTGCAGAGATATAAGCTCTGCACGTGCAACGTACGTACAAGTTCAAGAACACGCTTAAAGAAGTGGGGTCGTATTCCGGCGTTACTGTTTTAGGAGAACGCCGTACCAATACGACCACCTCGGATTTGGATGGCGCCGCGACCCGGATTTGAACCGGGATACCCTTTCGGGTCTAGCTGTCCTTCTTCCGATTCCAGGTTAACCATAATTGATATTATTCTAGTTCCATACCGGATTAGGAGACCGCGGCAAGTGTGCCATTGTTTCACGGCAACTCATGCTTGAAATTTAGCTTTTCTTTATATATCTTAGGGTTTGTCTTTTTAGGTGCAACGTTTTCGTTTTTTCATATAATACTAATCAGAGAAAGAAGAATAAAAAGCTTGTAATTGATTTGTAATGTTTTTAAAATATTTTAAGAAAAAATGAATAGGTAATTAGTGTTTTTTGTATCCGAATTTTTTGTTGTATTCATCATGATCTAGAATGTCTAAGATAAAACAGATTATTTCTACTTGGTCTCCTTTGATAGTGTAAAGCATTCTCCAAAATTGACTGAGTTCTACTCTCCACAGGTTTTGAACTTGATACTCTTTTGGAATGAGATTTTTAGGAATATTGTCTCCGTAGAAAGGATTGGCTTTGATTAAATCTTTTTTCTGGTTGATAGATTTTAAGAGTTGGATTTCGTCACTGTTAGTTTTTCCTTGACCTAGTTGTTGACCAACGATTTTATTGAGTCGTTTGTATTCTTCTTCTCCTTCTCCGATGATAACGACTCTTGTTGGTTTGTTCATAATTCAGTTCCTTTATTAATTAATGCTTCGAGTTCTTTTCTTTCTGTGAAAATCCAGAGAATTCCTTTTGTTCCGATTAAAATTTTTCCGCTAAGTTGTAAGTAATCTAAGATTTGAAGTAAGGTATTATGCATAACTTTTTTGGGTAATCTTCGTTTGAGTTCTGCGACTGTAAGGAGTTCTCCTGCTTCTTTCAACACATCCTCTACCATTAAGACAGTGTTTAATCTAGGAGAATGTTTTAGTGTTTGAGTTTGTACCATTTTTATCACCTTTTGATATAATAATATAGCTAAAGGAGATATTTAAAGCTTTTCATAAAGTCCCAGCACAGATTTTGCAGAGAAGAGTTAAATAGGTAAAAGAAAATGAGAATGTGTTGCGTGAGATGAATGGGAACAGTCTTTCACAAAAGGCTTAGTACTAAGGGGACGAGGCATCTTAATTGATGGCTTAAGGCTCTTTACCGGACGTGTGCACACCCCAAACCGATCGGAGTAACACTTTTTATTAAAAAATAAAGGACTTGTAATGTTTTTTGGGAATATTTCTAAAAAAAGGAAGCAGGGTAAGAGGATTACTTTAGTTTTCTTTTCCAGAATTTTTTAAAAGAGTATACCCGATTCAGGTTTTGAAGGAGTTATTTTTTATACATAGCGTTGTGAAAAGTTCAAGTAATGGTAATTGAGATAGGACAATGGTCTGATCCTTTGACATCTTTTAAAATTGCTGCGTTCTTTAATCTTGTTCTTAGTTTTTTTGAAATGAGAAAGTAGTCAATGCGCCATCCAATGTTCTTTTGCCGTGCATTGAACATGTAGCTCCACCATGTATAGTGTCCGCCTTCTTTATTAAACTCTCTAAAACTATCGATATATCCTGCGTTTAATAAATTAGTCAATCCGTCAATTTCTATTTGGGTGTATCCTGCGTTTTTATTGTAGTTTGGTTTTGGATTGGCTAAATCTAGTGCAGTATGTGCGACGTTTAAGTCTCCGCAAAAGATGACTGGTTTTTTCTGTTCTAATTTGGTTAAATAACTTAGAAATTTCTTGTCCCATGCTTGTCTAAATTCAAGTCTGGTTAATCCTCGTTGTGAGTTAGGCGTGTACACATTAATTAAATAAAAGTCTTTAAATTCGACGTTGACAATTCTTCCTTCGTGACTGTCGCATACTTCTTTATCATCATAGGAAGAGGAGAGTGGTTTTATTTTAGAGAAGATTGCTGTTCCGGCATAGCCTGGTTTTGTTGCTTTGTTATAATATTGATAAGGATATTCTTCTAAGATTGAAGTATCGTCTTTTCCTAGTTTTACTTCTTGTAGGCAAAGGATGTCTGGTTGTTCTTTTTTAATAAAGTCTAAGAATCCATTTTTTAAAACTGCGCGTAAGCCATTAACATTCCAGGAAACGAGTTTCATAACGTAGTTTAAGATTGCTTCTATTTAAGTTCGTGCGTATCCTTTTTTTATTAAGAGGTTAAAAATGATTGGTCCGATAATTGTTACTAAGAATGCAGAAAAAACAATGGCTGAAAAGATACCTTGACTGATGACGCCTGCGGTGAGTGCTAAGGTTGCGATAACAAGTTCTGTGTCTCCTTTAGGAACGACTCCCCATCCGACGAGTAATCCTTCTTTCCATTTTCTTCCTGCTGCAAGGACTCCGACGATTGATCCCCCTATAGTTCCAATCAAACTGATGAGAACAAGAGCGAGAATTAAGAGGGCATATTCTTGAACGTAAAAGAGAGAAGTTTGTAATCCTACCCAGACAAAGAAGAGGGGGACAAACATTCCAAAACTGATGAGATGGATGGCGTTTGCGATTTCGTGTTCTTCCCAGGGTTTTTTGTTTTTTCCTGTTAAGAGAATTCTTCGTACGATCATTCCTGCGAGTAATGCGCCGAGTAATGCGCTGACTTGTAAAGATTCTGCAAGTAATGCAATGACTAAGACAATAATGAGAGCTCCCATGAAGAGGGTGGGTTTTGATTTGTCATGTTCGAACATGTGTAGAGCGAAGGGAATGAGCGTGTATCTTAAAGCGGTCATTAATAGTAAGAAGAAAATGATTCCTGCGAGTAAGCTGATCCAGTTTTTTTCTGCAAAGCTTACGCCAAAGATAAAGAGTAAGATACTAATTAAAAAGAATTGGAAGACATCGCTGACTGTTCCGGTGGTGATAATAAGACGGGCGAGTTTTGTTTTTACTAATTTTGCTTCTTCTAGGATGTCTAAGGAGATTGCTTGAGCGCTGACTGAAAGAGCAATTCCTATAATTAAAGAAACAAGGACGGGGAGATTAAAAAAATAAAAGCTTGTTAAGAATCCTAAAATCAGAGGAATGCTGGTGTTAAAAAGGGCGATGAATAAACTTTCTTTTGCGTGAGTTTTAAAATCTTTTAAATTAATTTCTAGTCCAATAAAGGCGAAGAGGAGAATAATGCCGATGTTAGCAAAAAAGCTTAAGATAGAACTTGCTTCAGGAGTGAATAAATATTCTTTAAGGAATGGAATGCCTAAAATAAATCCTGCGGTGAGTTGTCCGATAACGCGTGG
This sequence comes from Candidatus Nanoarchaeia archaeon, assembly GCA_041648255.1. GTDB lineage: Archaea > Nanobdellota > Nanobdellia > SCGC-AAA011-G17 > GW2011-AR18 > JAHFKM01. Next base: position 101 of record JBAZPJ010000079.1, on the reverse strand, counting down.
CAGTTTAATGAGTCGCATGATTTCTGAAAAAACATAAGCTGTAACTAATGCAATAACAATGGGTAATAACGGATTCACCATCTTTTAGGTTTTTCTTTATT
>JBAZPJ010000078.1:0-5789 GCA_041648255.1 Candidatus Nanoarchaeia archaeon | reverse complement strand
AAACCCTAATGATTTTGGAATAAGCATAAATACAAACAAACTAATCAAAACAACTAAAAAAACAAACGTTGTTCCACATCTCTTATGCACTGTAGAGAAAGATTGTACGTTTTTAACAGTTAATTCCTTTCCCGCTTCAAAACAATTCACCGTCTTATGCTCAGCACCATGATACTGGAATACTCTTCTTACATCCTTCATTTGACTAATTAACACAATATAAATAAGAATAATTCCAAAACGAATAAACCCATCAATGACATTAAACCAAACACTGGATAATCCAAACTTCTTATCAAGTAACGAAGCAGCACTTAACGGAAGAAATTTAAATAACAGTAAACCGAACACTAACGCTAACACACCACTTAGAATTATTGAACTTGACTTCACTTCACCCTCTCCACCACTCGCAATATCAGCAGAAAAACTTAAGGTCTTCATGCCAGTGTAAAGCATAATAAATAAATTAACAACACCTCGTAGAAAAGGAATCTTACTTTCTTTCCACCGCAATTTTTCTTTTTTTATCTTAATCTCACCGGCGGGTGTACGGACAGCTACCGCTATGTTTGAACCAGCTTTCATCATCACTCCCTCGATGACTGCCTGACCACCAACTCGCATGTTTTTTTCCATTTTTAAGATCTTACCATCTCAGATTATTTCTTAGGATAGTGAATGTACTCTTTAACTTATGCCCGAATCTTAAATTCTTTCCGATAATCACATTATTGCCCCTTCTAATATCTTCTAAAATATCTGCAACAGTATTAGACTCGAATGCTGTAACGCCTGTTCCTATGTATCTAGATAAATGCGCATCAGAAGCACCAGTCATCGGTTTCTTCCACGACTTAGCAAGTTCTAACGCTTTCTTATTTGCACTCTCAGACATGGTTGCATTCATTACTTCTACTGCATCAATATTCTTTAACAACTGTCTATTTCCATCAATGAATACACCCGAATTCTTTGGAGGCAATGCATCAGGATGAGCAAGCACTGTAACCGCATTAAACTCCTTCGCTTTTTCTAATAAATCCTCAGTAGGCCACCTTAACCTGTAAAAATTAAATAAGTTATCCTCTACTAACCTATGACCTTTAATATACTTATTAAAAAACAATGCAAGATCCTTCGGCGTAGAGAAGTACATCAAAAAATCATAACAATCCTTACTTGTAACTTCAATAGAAGGAAGAGAAAGACCTCTTTGACTTGCTAATAAGCTTCCATGGATTTGATTATGATCAGAAATACACAAATTAATTCCTCTCTTTTTAGCTCGTTTAAGACAGAGTGATGGATCATCTCTTCCGTCAGATAAAGAGGTATGACTATGTAAATCAACTAGAGTATATCCATCTAGATTATCAAATTCTTTATAATGGCCAACGTATACTTTTGACATTGTTATTGTTTTTCCTTTGTTTTAATAAAGATAAGTATTAGCTTAGGTTGCTTTCTTATAAGGGTTTTGCTTTAGTTGTTCCTTATTAGTGGGAACAATTAGAAAGGTTTAAATAGAATGGAGTTTTTCTAAACTTGATTAAAATGATTGCAACCTGGAGAAATCCTTCCCCCATATACGAACCGACTATCAATTTTTTAGCTACAGCTCTTTCTGCGCATAGCAAGAGTGAAGAGATTAAAAAAGTTAGAAGTCAACTTGGTGATTGGGAAATTCCTAAACCTTCTATGGGTAATGTTGAAACTAGAGCGATGGTTCGACAAGGTGAAACTTCTACATTTGCGCTTTATCTTCCGCAAGGTCCTAGACCCTCTGAGCCAATTCCCGATTCTGGATTTTATCAAATAGACTTTCCAAGAAATCAACCTCCACTCTCTCTTATTACAGATTTAGATCCAAACTTCTTTAAGGGAAATGCTTTTGATCCTTGTGTAATCGCTCCTATTGATCGTATTTATGATAAATTAGCAAGAACTAGATCTGAACTCAGCGAAGGAAGATCAGAAAAGTTCAGACCTTTCCCTGTTGAACAAGGCTTTAAGTCTACACACCCCTTTGCCAGATTTTTTATTACACCACAACCTGCAGGTAGAACAGAAACTCCAGCTTACTTTGGTAAACTTGCTTTTACTTACCATGGTGGAAACTCAGTTAGCCGACCTGTGATGTACTTTCAATTAGGATCTTTAAGAAATAATCAACCTTCTTCTTTTACGCCAGTGCATTCAGACGTAGGTGCCTTTCTTGCTCTTCATGGAGAAAGTAGGGACGGAGACTCTATTAATTATGAAGCAAAAGCAGAAGCTACTGTAGAAGGTTACATGAGTTTAATTGCTCATGCAGGTTTTCTTGCAGAACAACGATCAAGGGATCTTGATTTAGAACTATTCCATGAAGAGCAAGCTCTTCGCGGGAAACAATCTAGTTTTAAAGGTCATGTTCAAAGTGGTCTAGAAGGGTTGTTTGGTGTTCCACAAAATAAACTTAAATCAGGAAAATAACTATCTAATCCTATTCACACTTTTAAAGACTTTTTCAGATTATTGACTCATCCACTTCCACGCAGGAATTACTTTCACATTCTCAAATTTATCTTCTTCCTTAAACGTAATTATCAGCCCTTCTTTTAATTTCAATTTAGCCATCGCCTCCTTCAAACCCTCAAGCTCCCTTTCCAAATTTTCACTATTCAATTCATAACATACCTGCACTGCCATCACTACTTTCCCCCCTTCTTTCACAATAAAATCACACTCCCTCTTTCCTTTAAAATAAAATATTTCTTTATACTTCCTTCTTAAAAACAAGTACACCGCATTCTCCAAATACCTTCCTCTATCCTCGAGATGCGAAGCAGAAATACTTTTCATCAAACCAGTATCAATACAATACACCTTCTTTGGATTTTTTATCTGCTTTTTATACGAAAATTCAAACTTAGGTACAGCAAATATCACATAACTGTCCTCAAGATAAGAAACATATTCAGAAACAGTCGTTGCTGAACCAAGATCAAAAAGAGCCTTTAACTTATTATAAGAAAACTCTTTCCCCACATTTGTAATCAAAAAAACACCCAATTCAACAATCGTCTTTCCCTCTTTTAGCTTATGTCTCACTATAATATCCCGATTTATAATGCCTGAATACAACTCTCTATGATATTCACTTTTTCCTTCTTTCAAGAATTCAGGAAAACCTCCACTCATGACATATTCCTCAAAACTCTGCGGACTCGCACTCTTCTTTCTAAATACTAAAAACTCCGTGTAAGAAAAAGGAAACACCTCATATGCTAAGTATCTTCCTGTTAACTTTGTCCCTAACTCCCGACTTAATAACGAAGCATTTGATCCAGTAATTGCCACTTTCGCTTTTTGATCGTGCAGCTGACGAGCAAACCGCTCCCATTCGTTCACATTTTGAATCTCATCAAAAAAATTTAGTTCAGACTTATGTTCCTCCTCAAAAATTTCCTTTAACCTTTGAAAGTCGTTTATTTCAAAACCAGCAACTCTTGGATCTTCAAAATTAAAATAATTAAATGACTTATGCCTCTTTATCATCTGCTTCATTAACGTACTCTTTCCAGCCCTTCTTATTCCAGAAAGAATAACAATTTGTGCAGTTTCCTTTATCCCCAATTCCCTCTTAATTCCACTGTCTTCTAAATCCAATTCTTCCTTCTGCGAAAGAACACACTTTCTTAATTCTTCTTTTGGAATCATACTCTTGAAAAGCGTAACTTCTTTATAAATGTTTCTTTTACTGATGGAAACTAGTTACTTTTACTGATAGAAACTATCTAATAACTGGATAATCCTCATTAGAAGGTTTTAAACTTTCTTTTAACCAATACTTCCCCACTCCAAGATATCCTAGCTTTTCAAAGCGCCTCATAGAACTAATTACTGGCCTTTTAATAACAACAAACTTCCCTTCTCTTTTCACTTTTCTTACAAAGAACCCGTCCTCTTGTTTCTTTACTGCAGCATACTCTCCATACTTCTGGAACGTTTCTTTTGTACAAAATACAATCCCATTAGAAACACCAAATGGACATACAAATGTGTTCTTGAAACTCATTGCAATTCTATGCTTTACTTTCTTTTCAGCAGGAATAATTTTACATGTTCCAACAACATTATCTCTTGTTACTTTTTTAATTTCCTCTAACACACCTTTCGTTAACCTCGTATCTGCATCCAAGAACACTAAAATCTCTCCTTTAGCTAATTTCGCACCAGCATTCTTCGCACCAGCAGGACCACTTCTTTTTTCCAAACGTAAAAACTTATCTGCATGCTTCATTGCAATCTTGTCTGTACTATCCGTAGAAGCATCAGAAACAACAATAATCTCATGTTCACTCATTTCATCTTTAATTGATTTAATTGTCTCTTCCATGTACTTCTCTTCATTACACGCTGGAATAATCACTGAAATCATCCACTTGAAATGAAATGATAATTTAAAAGTCTATCGTGCGACTCGGCCTTTTTCTCACTTTATTGCACTGCCAAAGAATACCTAAGACATATCCAATCAAACATAGAATAATTCCAATTTTAAATAATCCTAAAAAGAAGAATACCATTAACAACATTCTTCCAAAAAATAATGTTCTCTTTACAAAAATAAACAACAATTGATGTACGAGAAATGTGGACAGGGTAATTAATACTAAGAGATAATCAATAGGAGTAACTAAAATTAACAAACCTTCAATCATTCGATCAGAACCATAATCGAGCCACATTCCAACTTTTGACTCTTTCTTTAAAAAACGAGCAAGATGACCATCAACAACATCAAATATCAAAGACAATGCTGCAAATAAGAAAAATAACTCTCTTTCTTGCACATTCAGCACGGCACCAATTCCGCAGATAAACGACAAAGCTGTAAAGAATGCAGGAGGCAACCGAGATAATGCAATCACTTTCATCAACGGAACAAAGAACTTCTCTGTACTTGTCTTTGCTTTATTTAAAATCCACTGAACCATTCTTCTTTCCTATTTGCAAGGCTATAAAAAACCTGTGTTCTTTAGAAGCACTAATTTTAAAAACAAGTTAAACAAAAACAGAAGGATGAAACTCGAAGTTCCTTTCTATCAGCAACGATCAGCATTAAACTGCGGACCAACCGCACTCAAAATGGCATTTGAATATTTAGGAAAAGATTTACCTATTGAACTCATTGAAGAAAAATCAAGGATGAATGATGGCAAAGGAGTATCTACCCTTAAGCTTGCACTCGCAGCTATAGAACTCGGATTCAAAACAACACTTTATACAAAAACATTACAATTCAATGAAGAACACCTGAAATTAGAGTTCTATAAAAACTATGGAGATTTAGATACACTTCAATGTTCTCTTTTAATTAAAGAAACCCAAGAAAAAGGAGCACACTTAGAAGAAAAACAATTAGACTTACAAACTATTTTAAATTACTTAGACGAAAACACTATTGTCATTGTCTTATTAGATTGGAGTGTGGTTTTACATAACAAAGAAAAAGGATACAACGGACACTTTGTTCCCCTTGTAGGATATGATGAAGAAAATATTTATGTCCATAATCAAGGAAATCTTAATCCAACCCCCTACTTAGCAATACCTACTCACATTTTTGAAGAAGCACGAATGGCACAAGGAACAGATGAAGATCTTTTAATCCTTTCCAGTAACCTTTAAATCATTTTTTATTTACTGAGTATCTCCGAAGAGGCTTCTTTTTTAATCTCCTTTTGAATTAAACCAAGTGCTGTTGAGCACTTGGTGGATATTTATTTTACTTTTTAGTATGA
>JBAZPJ010000077.1:0-5875 GCA_041648255.1 Candidatus Nanoarchaeia archaeon | reverse complement strand
AGGTTTCAAAATTACAAAGAAAGATTTATGAAGCAGGTGATTCATCTGCTGTTGTTAATGATCTTAAGGGGGATCGATGTAAAAAATATGTTCAAGATTCTGCTGATCAGAAGCGTTGTGTTCAGGGATACTTGAGAGATTGGAGTAAAGAGTATACAGATAATACCTATGTAGAAAGTAAATTCTTAATCGAGCCGGAAACGATACAAGGTCAGGTAGATCCATTGCTAAGAGATTATAATGTTGATCATCCTGCTGAAAAAATAAAAGTGCTTGGTGCAAATAGTGATTATATTACTGTTACAAAAGTTCCATCTGATTTCAAATTTGTTTCTTCTAATGTGAAGGAAGTTGCTGGTCAATTGAGAAGTAATGACTACGCGTATGTACAGGGGAATGGACAGACAACCGGTGGGTTAATTGCGCAGTATGATAGTACTGGAAAGGCATGGTGTTATCCAACTGGTTCTAATGGTGAATATATTTTATTATTAGATCGGTACACTGGTGGTCTTGCGCATGCGAAAACAATTAGAGTGATGAATGTTGGTGCGAATGGAGTAATTGAGTGTGGAAAGCCCGATGATGTGATTGTGCATGATGAATCGTATTTAGATCGACCGGAGAATAGTAGATTGAAAGCAACATATCAGCAGATTATTGATAGTGCTGGTCCTTGTAAGAAAGAAGAAGATACGGTTGGTCATGTCTTTAAGGGTACTGTAAAAATTGAAGTAAAATGTAGTATGCAGCAATCCCAATTAAATCTTAATCTTGCTAGTCCAAAGTGCATTGATGTGATGGAGCCGTCTGATTGTAAATTATTATTTAATGTCTGTGATCCTGTGATGTGTCCTGCGTCTAGATGTAATTTTGGTGGTAAATATCAGGTAAAAGATGTGATTCAATCAGGATTAGTTGGTTCTACAATTTTATGTGCGCCAAATATTAAGCAGGGTGTTGTTGTTCCGGTTTGTTTAACAGGAATTTTAGCAGGCTTGAAGAATATTAGGAGTATTTTGCAGTCGTATAGTGATTGTTTAGAGATTAGTCTCAAAGAAGGAAGGAATGTTGGCTTCTGTGATTATGTTAATAGTGTAGGTATTTGTGAATTAGTGTGGAGAGAAGCGGCGAGTTTATTACAGATTAAAGGTGCTGTTGTTGATTATCTTGGTGATCAAGTCTTTGGTGAGCCTGAAGGTGGAGCTGAATATTTAACCTTCCAAGAATCAGTAAATAATGTTGGTGAATCGTTTAGATATTTCACGACAGAATATTCGAATACATATGTTGCTGCATTAAAAGGATCAAGTACGGGCGAAGTTGGTTCACAGTTATGTAGATTAGGAGTCTATGGAAGATTCCCAAGCGTGGGTGAAGTGTTAGATCGGTTATCTGAGCCTGAAGATCCACCACAATTTTTCGCGTTGTTTGATGAAGCACCGTATGTACAAGATATTGGTGTGTCTCCGCTTGTGGCGGGAGTTAATCCTTCTACGCAGCAGTTGTCTACGTATAAAGTGTTTTATCATATTTATGCGGGTACTGGGTTTGCGCAGCAAGCTGTCTTTACTGAGCCATTGAGTCCTGGAACAAATCAGCCGGGTACGAATGTGAATTTTGCAGTTATCTTAAGAAATAGGGAAGCTGGACTGAGAGATATTTATGTAACGAATGAAGGAGATAACGCGTTACCAAGTGCGACTGTTGGCAGGAATCAGTATGCGCAGAAGACGGTGCAGACAGTTGCTCCGAGCGGATATAGTGAGATTTGTATTATTTTAAATGGAAAACAAGAATGTGGGTTTGGAAAAGTAACGTCGGCCTTATCATTAAATATGCTGAATGATGAGTTAGTGGAAGATGAGGCATTAAAGAAAATTGATTCTGCTGAAAAGTGTGTTCCGAATAATCCGAATGCTGGTGCGTCATTAGGAAGTTTAGCTACTCCTGAAAAGTATGGGTTATTGTCCACTGGTGTAGTAAGGGTGTGTAATCCCACGGAGCCGACTCCTGATGCGGGGAGATGGAAGCCTGTTGGTTCTTGCGGAAAAGATAAGAATCAGATTGATCGTGGTACGTGCTGGTTAGATCAAAGATCAGTGAGGATTATGGATGTTGAGCAAAGGTCTGCAGTCTTTAAAGAATTAAAATTAAGAAATCAATTGCCGGATCAGAGTGAGTTTAAAGTGTTGGATGGAGAGAAGAGTGCTGCGAAGTTAAATGAGTTGAATGCGAAGCAAAAAAGTATTATTACGCAGTTAAGAGCGATTGTTGAAAATTTATTAGTAAATAAGCCGGGTATTCCTGCGAGTCAAGCTCCAACTGCTAAACTAGATGGTCCTGCTGAATCTCCAAATACGTTTGTTGGTCCTCCTATTCCAAGCGCAAATGGTCCTGAAGGATTTTTCGGATATTTTGTTCCAACAGGTGCAGTGACTATTTTAGAAACTCCTGAAGGAGATGTTGCTAGATCCCTTCCACCAGGTGAGACATATAATGTTGTAGAAATAAAAGAAGTGAATAATGTGGTGTGGGTGAGAATTAAATTTGATCAAACGCCGAGTGGAACTGGATGGGTGAAAGAGTCTGATGGAAAATCTAATGCGAAGGTGTTTGAAGGAGTAACGGTTCTTGGTGTGTTTAAATTAAATAAGAATCAAGATAAGGGTGATATAAAAAGTGGAGCGTATTATCCGATTACAGATGAATCACCGGCACAAGTGCAGATTAGAGTTAGTTCAGGTACATATCATTGGATTGATCGTGCTGAAGGAGTTGTCAGCGGGGTTCCAGTATGAAAAAGTTTTTTTTAATATTTTCATTGATGCTTTTAATAGTTTCTTCAATAAATGTTCTTGCAATAGTTTCAACCAGTGATAATCCTGCTTCTTTGCCTGGCCCGAGTCCTAATCCTGAAGTGGAATTAAGAAAATCGTTAACTGGGCAAGTGTTTACGTGGACTGCTCCGAATGGCAATAAAATTAAGTATATGTATTGTCCTAAAATTCTTCCTCCAAAATGTCCAAATCCTACTCCTACTAACTGGTTAATTGCTACAACAAATGCTCCTGCTCTTCCGAATGCAGGCGGTCAAGTTGTTTTAGATAATTTAAATCAACAAGTTGAAACTAAAGTCATTGAATTAATGGCAGAGGATGTTGGTCGAGTTCTTGCAAGTCTTCCAAATAATGAAGATACCTCTGTGTGTTATAATGATCCTCGAAAAAGTATTAGAACGAATAAGTGTTTAGAAAGAGATGATCCAAGTTCCAGAACGTTAATTGGTGAATTTACTTCAATTCCTTATGCAGAAGTTGAAACGTATTCTATTGATGCAGATGCGGTAACGAAGTCTGTGTTTGATCGTGGTGTCGGATTTTATAAAATTGCTGAATTAAAAAAGCAGTATGAGGGTGTGATTAAGTTTGAAGAAGTGGGTATTGAGGTTCCTCCGCAAGAAGGATTTTTAACTGCAGAATGGGATGAAGTTGCTGGTACAGCTACGTTTAGGTTGCAGGTTGCTGAAGAGCAAGGAGTGAGATACAGATTAACATATCCAAATGTTGGTACGAAACCGTCGTTAACAAGGGTTGGTGCTGCGATGGGTGTTGAAATTAATACAAGAGATTTCTCTAAGCCTGAAGATAAGATTGATGTGATTAGTGATTTTAATAAATTTAATGTAGAAAAAATAAATGCTCAAGAGAAAGTTATTGCAAGGTATAAGGTTGCTTCAGTAAGTAATCTTGCTTCAGGAAGTAATACTGGACCAATAGATAAAAGTATTCAGATGAAATTGTTGTGGAGTAAGAGAGGATTTTTACAAGTTGATGTAGAACATGCTGGGGGAAGTAACCCTGCTGATGTAAATTCGTATATTTTAAAATTAAAAGCGGGAAATGATGATTATACTGTCCCGTTAGCAATTAAAGATAAAAAGGGGTTTGTCGTGTTGTCAGATAATCCACTTGTTAAAGAGTTAAAAAGAAATGATTATCACTTGTTTGATATTCAATTGTATGTCGTTAAAAGGACTGCGGAAGAGGTTGAAGTGTATGATCCCGTTGGGGTTTATTTTGATTATATCCGTTATGGAAAATTAGATTCTAGTGATGTAGAGCAGTCTCCTGATGATCAATTACCTAGTGTAGATAATGATCCTTGTAAATTGTGTGGTGATGCTTATGATGAATTATGTACTGCAGATAAGTGCCGAGCGTTAAGTAAGCCTGGGATTACGTGTGTTCCTAAAGCAAGAGGGTATGGTCTTGATTATCTTGGATTAGTGTATTGTGAACGTGGTGAGGCGGGTGCAAGTCCGGCGATTTTTAATGAAGACGCATCCGTTCTAATGAAGAAATATTGCACTCCTGCTGTTTTACAGAATGTTCTAGAAGTAAATAATATAAATATCATAAGAAAAAAATTACTTGATGAGGAAGTATGTGGCGATAAGGAAAAGAATTGTATTGAATTGATTAAAGAAATTGTTCCAGGTGATATTAATCGACAGATCGTTCTTGCGGGAATAGTTGCTACTGAGTCTGGTGGTGAAAAGATTGCAAGGAATCCTAAGACGGACTGTGTGGGTTTAACTCAGTTTTGTCCAGTAACTGCGTGGGATTTCGGTCTTTGTGATTGTAAATTATCGGATAGTGAATGCAGAAAGATTAAGGATGGAGATATAGCTAAGACAACTGGCGTGTTCTGTGTTGATAAGGATGATCGTATGGATCCAAGGAAGAATTTGGAAGCTGCAGTGAAATTAATGGATAGAAGTGCAAAGACGCTTAAGACAGATCCGGATTGTAGAAATAAAATTCAAAGTGGTAAGAATATGTTAGTCTATCAAATCGCAGCTCATAATAGGGGAGCAGGTGGAGTGTGTCGAACAATTGCAGGTACAGGAAAGACAGATCCATCTTTTGATGATATTGCAAAGAGTTTGCCTACTGAAACAAAGTGTTATGTTCCTAAAGTATTGTTTTATACAACGAGTTATGCGGATTTGTTAGGAGTAAGGCAGGATTTAATTCAAGGAAAGTGTGAGGATGTTTGTGATCTAAAACCGTGTAATGAAAATGATTGTGATCAGCAAGCAATTGATCTCAGAAAGAATTGTGTGTTTAAAGATAATGTGTTTAATAAGTGTGTTGAAGAACCATTCCCAAGTGATGTTCCCCCTCCAGTAACTATTGCAGTGAAGGAGTTTGAGAAGGTGTGGGAGAAAGGAACGAAGCTTGAATCCCAGTCCGAGATGGCACCCGTTGTTAAAAATTATTATAATGTTGCTGGGTGTGCGGGACTCAGTCCAACAAACGATGCATGGTCTGCTGCGTTTATTTCGTATGTGATGGTAAGGGGTGGGGTTGGTACGTTCCCAGAAAGCTGTGCGCATATTAATTATTTCAAATCTGTTAAAGAAAATCCTCGCGGATGTACAACCTATCCAATGGCCAAGCGTCAGAGTATTAAAGTGGGTGATATTGTTTGTAGTTGTAGGGGTGCTAATTGTAATGTGGATTATAATACTCTTCCTTTAAATTTTGTGCCAACGCATTGTGATATTGTTGTTTCTCGTAATGGGAATGAGATTGAACTTATTGGTGGAAACAGAGCACAAGCTGGGGGGAATGCGAATCTAGGGGTAACTGTTGCTAAATCTACGACAAAGATTAGTAATTTAGGTTCGAGTTACTTCGGATTTATTAGTTGTAATACTGGTCAGTCAGTGCAAAATAATCAAGCAGTACAACCGGCTACAGTTAGTCCTTCAGTTAATCCATCCAGCGTAGTTCAATCTCCAGGAGAGGTGCAGGTTGGTTCGCAGTTAGAGATTTATGAAGGAGAGGTGTATATCTTTGATGGAACA
>JBAZPJ010000076.1:0-5900 GCA_041648255.1 Candidatus Nanoarchaeia archaeon | reverse complement strand
AAAGTAGATTCTCCTTCTATCAACGACACTTTTCAAGTCCTTAACTTTACACTTTCCTTTCGGGATTCACTCACTGACGCTGCGATTTATCACATCAAAAATCGAGGCCACCTTACTCTCCAACTCAAAAACGCACGAGGAGGATGGGACTCTCTTGTTACTCAGACCATGTCCAGTTATAATGGCGCACAAACACACTCCTTCCGAATTCACGTTAATCCACTCTCCCTCCGCCATAATGCTGAAATCAGACTTCTCTTCACAGACGCAGCTTGCGAACTCTCAGGCAATGCAGTGAATGTTAAAATTACAAATGGCAATGCTGTTACTTTCTTAACACAACTCAATTCACCCCTTACCTATCAAGAAAGCGAGCACTTTATTCCTTTTGATAATTGTAACGTTCCTGGAAAACCTGCTTCGGGATCAATCCTCTGGCTTAGATTTGAAGAGCCTTCAGGATTAATTACAAATAATCCTTTTTATGACTCTTCTGGCAAAAGAAATCATATTCAAACAAACGTAGGAGTAGCACAAAGTCAAACCTGCTATGTGGATAAATGTGTAGGATTTAATGCAAACAGACAAAGCTACTTAGAAATTCCCGCTTCTGACTCACTCTTTACCTCTGACCCGATCTCCTTAGAAATGAATCTCTATCCCGAACAAGGTAATACATGGCAAGGACTGATTAGTAAAGGAAACGGAGTTGATGCCTATGACTATCACGTTGCCTTAACACCTCGTAATACTGTGGGATTCTACACTGAACAAGGATCAGTCTGGTATGAAAGCAGCAGAACAATCCCCCTTAATGCTTGGACACATCTTGTTGTTACAATTGATGACTGCGAAACTGCACCCATTGACGGCGCACACCTTGGCTGTCATTTACGTATGTTCATTAACGGAGTAGAAGATACTATTATTGTTCCACCTAACGCAAATTCAGTAATAGAAGTAGATTTGGGATTGCCGATGGGACAATCTGCTATCAATGTTGGAGCATGGTCTGGCACTGCACGACTCTATCCTTATACTGGTTTAATAGATAATCTTATTATTTACAAAAAAGCACTCAGTCAAACAGAAGTATACCAGCAACTGGGTAGTGTAGGAAGAGTTTAATTCTTACTTTTCGCAATCTTCCACAATAAATCAAAATACTGTTTAAATGCCATAGCAATATCTGGCTGTTTAATGAGAATAGCAACAGGATCAGTCAACCACAAAATAATCGCAGCCTTAGACCCATAAATATTTGTAGACACCAATGAAGAAAAACTTTCAGGAAGATATCTAATCTCAGCTAACGGAACCTGCTTCTGATGAGGAGTACCCGCATAAATCGCATACAACTTTATCTTCTTTTTAACTCGCTTATCTGTGTAATGATTAATATAGAATCTCAATTGTTCTTTTGCTAAATGTGAAGCATTAATGATATACACATCCTTCCCTTCTTTTATTTGATCTTCAAAAATTGTTTTAATTCCTTCTTTTCCTCTGAAAAATAATGTTTCTTGTTTTCCTTTACTAAGGTGGAACTTTGCCTCTAACTCTGGAAGTACTTGACTCAGCAAATGCTGATGCTCATTAATAATCTCTTGAATCCGCTTTGGATCTGAAGCAATATAAAACCTTTTTTTATTCTCTAGAATATAACTTGCTAATCCCTTCTCAATCAACCGATCTAACACATCATAAATACTCCTTCGATGCACACCTGTTCTTCTTGAAAGAACACCGGGCTGGGATTTTCCTAAATCTAATAATGCTAGATAAATCTTCGTTTCAGTCTTTGTTAATCCGATTCTACTTAACTGCTCTTCCATCTCTCTTCTTTGTTTCTTGGATTATATAAAAGTTGTGGTGAAGGTTATGCCCACTCTTTTTGATATACACTCATGACTATCATTCTTTTGAAGAAACAACATCTTCGGAGGAAACAACAATGAGAGCACTACACACAATCCCAAGATATGAACCAATTATTCATAGACTCAAGGGAAAAGTACAACAAGAAGGGGGAACAATTTATGTCGGAGGAGTAGAAATTCCAAAACACCTCAAGAACAAATTCTTGAAAAGAACAGAAGGATGGGACAATCTGCAAGACGCAGTCAACCACAAAGAAATCCTCCTGCGAGGATGTGACAAAGAATCAACACTATCCTGGTTCGGCTTGGTTAGCGACCAATTCTTAAACTATCATGTTTCGGATATGGCACGCGCCTTAGCAGACAGAAGCAGAGATGTCTCTGTCAATTATAACAGTGATAAAGAACGCTACTTTGTAAACTATCGACTCGGAAAAGGAACACAACAAATAAACCTCCACCTAGACTCTGCTGACTTTGGAACCTACGGTGGCAACGGAGAGATGGCAGTACGCGCACAACTTAGCTTTTCTACTAAAGGAAGTTATCCAATCTCTGCAGATTTTCTTCAACGAAGATTTGTCCATCGTGTTGGACACAGTAATTTAGGTGAAATTGTCGAAGAACTACACGGCCTAGCAACACAACAAGAACGCAGATTCATAGGAACCTACGCTGCCAAAGCTGGAACCTACGACGAATAGATCTTTCTTTTTTTTAATTTTTATAAACGTTTTTATTACACAGCTTTATAAACTTTCAACCTCCATTATTCTTTGTAGGTAGGGCACTTAACCAACGCAATATTATTTGTGAGGAAAGTCCGCCCACGAACGGAACATCACTGTTCCCTCAACAAGCAAACGGTTGAGATCAACGCCACTCTGCAAGGAGTTCTGGAAACAGAAGCTCTCTTTTCAGAAACGACACGGCCTTGCTGTAGCAATGAACGCTGTGACAGTCACTGGTAACAGAGACTAAGATAACCAGCAGAGCGCTTGAAAGTAAGGAAACGATGAAACGCGAAGACCTGGCACGTGCAAGCCCTATGCGGCGCTTAGTAGAATGTTAAGACAAACCATCGCATTCTTTATAGAATGTTTGGGTTTGACAAAAGGCGGCTTATGCTCTACCTACACTCTTTATTAGGGAGTAAAACGCTTTTCTAATTTAATGGTAACAGTTCCTAGTCTTCCAGAAAAATACGTTAAGATTGGCTGGATGGTTGCTACCGTTCTCTCTTTGATTCTTATGCTTATTATGTTTTTTCCAATTATGCTTTCAACTTTAAAATGACTATTTCTCTTATCTGCCCTACCTACACATTATAGTCCACATTTAATTAAATAATCCTATTTTGTGGACAATTTTCCATTCAACTGTTCTATCATGATTTCAAACATTTTATTGCAATATTCTTTATACTTTTTTACATTATGCAAATCAATTGCTTCATAATATTGCTGCCTGTTCTTAAAAGGAATAAATAACTTTGGATATCCTGCTTTTATCAAGACATAATTCATTAGTGTTCTTCCTGTCCTTCCATTCCCGTCTTCAAAAGGATGAATCTCTACAAACTGAGCATGAATCAAACAAGCCAGAACAAAAGGATGAATTTTCTTTTTATTTTCATCGTAAAAATGAATCATTTGCTTTAATAACTTCGGAACTTCTTTTTCATCTGGGGGAGTAAAGTCTGCGCCCACTATCTTAACTGGAAAAAACCTAATTCTTCCGGGATAGATCACCCCTGTGTTTTTAGTAAGAATTTCATTTATTTTTTCAATAACCTCAGCCGTTAACTTTCCTTTGTAGTTTTTTAAGAATTCCAAACACTCTCTTCCATTAACTGCTTCATTATAATCTTTTGGCGGCACTCCGGAAGGGATTTGTTTCTCTTTAATTACTAAATATGTTTCTCTTAACGTTAATCTATTTCCTTCAATCGCATTTGAATTATACGTAAATCTGATTACAAAATCCATCTCTTCCTTTTCTATTACCGTTTTAGGCAGAATTTTTCTATGGTTATTATATACTTCTTTAAAATCATCAATAGTCTCTAACTTAATAGCATCAACGTACTCTTCGTTATAGATTTTGTATTCTTCTAACTTTAACTCCTTCAGCTTTTTATTTATTAATTCGGTTTTAGGTTTCTCAGCTCCGAGTTTAATTCTAATCTTCTTCCATTTATTCGGACCAATTCGTATTGTTTTTCCTAAATAGTACGCCTTTCCTTTTCCAGACTTTTGAACGTCAACATAGGCCATTTTCTTCAATATATAATAGTCCACATTCTATATAAACTTTTCTAATTTGTGGACAATTTTCTCTTCAGAAATCTTTAAATAAACCTTAGTAAGTGTGAACCACTAATGAAAGTAAAAGCGATAGAAATCTCTGAAATCAGAGCCATTAAGATTGATTCTAAAAAACGTACAGCAACCCTTAAAATAAGCTTTAGTGAAGGCGGAAGTTTAAGTAAAGATGTTACACTAAATGAAGAATATGAACTCATGGCTAGCCAACTCGTTAAATGGATTAAACAAACTATGAAAGAACAGGATACTGACGATGATGAAATCTTAGGCGGTATTTCCATTGTGAACATTAAAAACGATGAAGATGTCTTAGACCGCGCAGCAAAAGGATTCTATAGATTAGATCAACGACTGGATGGAGTAAAGAACATTAGAAATGCAACAGACTACATGAAAGCATACGGACAAGTATTAACCATGGAAGAAGTTATTTTTAAAAAGTAATTACCCGAATTTGTAGAAGTAAATCTCAACAAGAATAACGACTGCAATAAGAATTATTACATATAAGGGTGGAATCATTAGTTTAGACTTTATCTCATCAGAATAACGTACAAAGCCGCCTCCTGAAGAAGGCATCTGGATTTTATTATCAGCCATGAAGTTTTAACAACTTTGAACAATATAAAAAGCTTTCTTAAAATAATTTTAACTCTTTTACAATCAAATCAATCTTCTCTTCGCTATCTGGTCCAATAGCCATACAAGTTGTCGTTCCAGGATCGACGGTTGTATGACCAGCGTCAGTAATTACAGCTGTAATGAGCCCTTCATCCTTCGCTCTTTGGTTGAAGGCTAATAATTCCTTCATGTCTTTTACTTTTAATACAATCTTCTTCATCCCTTGAGATCTCCATTTTTTGATCATTTCCTTATCAGATTTTAATACTGCTTCAACTGCAGCATGCGCACTTTGAGAGCAGGCTTTCCCAGCTGGTAATCGAAGATCATGTCTTATTAATATGGCCATTTTATATTCCATTGGGTTCACCTAAAAAGCTATTGTAAATCAAGTTGCAATCACTAACTAAACTGTTTGGAAGAGGTTTATTAACTTTATCCAAAACTTGCTTAATGGACTTTAATCGAATATTTGGTCTATTACTCGTTAACGACCATGGTCTTTTTTCCAAATACCAAATTTCAATTGTTTTTCCATAGGCTGCATACTTCTTCTCTAAACAATTAATTATGTTTGTATCAACAACTTTTTTTATATCTACAATCCTATCACCGAGTAAAAGATCAGGTCTTTTTTTATTATTTAGCACAACGTCTCTTCTAAATCCCCATAATTCGCAAGCGATGTTCTTTACACATTTATCTAATTGTCTGCCTTCCTCCATCCATCTTAAATGCTCGTTTACGCCTAGTTGGTGACTTGAAAGCAATTTTTTTTCATTCTCAATAGTTATCTTATCAGTAGTAATTATTTTCGGCACAATGTATAAGGATAGCGGGGTGTTCGTAATTCCATAAACTATTGTATCAATTTTAGGCTTTTTCCCTGAAAACTTACATCTACGTCGTTCGTTATTAACAAGGACTCCAAGATCTCTTCCTGTAATCTCTAATTTAAATTTCTTCTTCATTTCAGAAACGATCATACTATATGTTAAGGGGTAACCAAAACTAATTATGACCTCTCTAATCAAGTCAGCATTAGACAATCTTCCTCTTCCCGTGAAACATA
>JBAZPJ010000075.1:0-5961 GCA_041648255.1 Candidatus Nanoarchaeia archaeon | reverse complement strand
AGTGAATGCGAATGAAGGAAAGATCACTGTGTTAAAATAGTAATACTTAAATACAAGTAATACCCTAATACGTTATGGCTGAGATTAAAACAATTAAAGGTGTAGACGATGAGACGTGGAGAGATTTTAAGGGTTTAGCTGTAAAAGAAGGCTTGAATATGGGTATTCTTTTTAAACACATGTTAAAGGAATATGAAAAATCAAGGAAAACGTTTTGGGATGGAATTCTTGGTGGAGAGAAAATCTTAAGTGAGAAGGAAGCAGAAGGAATGGAGAAGAGAGTAATAAAAATGAGAAAGGAGTATGGATTTAGGACATGACGCTGGTTTTAGATACGTCGATACTAATCGATTTGGAAAGAGCGAAAGAAGAAACAATAGTACAGTTAAAAAAAATAGCCGAGGAGTATCCTGCGCCTGCGAGAATAACGTTTATGAGTGAATTCGAGTTTCTTTTTGGAATAAATCTTGAAGATGTTAAGAAGAAGGATAAGGCGCGGGAATTTGTGAATAAATTTAGTACTGTTCAGACAACAAAGAGGACCGCGAGTTTGTTAGCTGAGCTAAGGCGTAAGTATGAAAGGAAAGGTGTAAGCTTTTCGTTGGCAGATTTGATCATAGCAAGTTTAGTTATTGAAAATAATTTTATTCTTCTAACAAAAGATAATGATTTTTCAAAAATTGAAGAGTTGAACAAAATTATTCTCGAAAATTAAGTTTTTTTAAAATAAATATTGTGTTTTTTCTCTCGTAATTAAACAATATCTTTATATAGAATAAAACGGCATTTTGGGTTATGGGAAAGAGGGGTCAGGTGGGTGTATTTGTCCTTATCGGAATTATTCTTTTAGTGATT
Source organism: Candidatus Nanoarchaeia archaeon (assembly GCA_041648255.1). GTDB lineage: Archaea > Nanobdellota > Nanobdellia > SCGC-AAA011-G17 > GW2011-AR18 > JAHFKM01. The sequence goes on along the minus strand of JBAZPJ010000075.1, from coordinate 5,106 downwards.
GTCGGGGGTTACTTAAGTTATAAGTATTTGATTGTTGAACAGGCGAGTCAGCAGCGTACTGCGTTATTATCCAGGGTGCCGCAAGAATTGCAGCCAGTGGCACTATATTTGGATAGTTGTGTGCAGCAAGTAACGCTTGATGCGTTAACAACGATTGGATCTCAAGGTGGTCTTGCGGAGTTAGCTGTTGATCCGATCCCATTGTCTCCGTTTGTTCCTATTCCTAAGAATTTAGAAGTTGTTCCGAATACTGATTTGAAAGTTCCCTTGTGGTTTAGGGAAGCAGGTAATGGGATTGATGAAACAAACGTTCCTTCGCAGGATGATGTTGAAAAGGCAATTGTAAGTGTTATTACAAAGAATTTCAAAACCTGTATGGATAATTTATCTGCATTTAGTGAGCAAGGATTTGAAATGGAATCTACTGGTGAGGTTTCAGCGACAGTGAATCTTGAACCGAGGAAAGTAATTTCGAGAGTTAATGTTCCTTTAACCGTTTCTTATTCCGGAGTTTCTTTTGATTTTGAAGAGTTTATTGGCGAAGTTGATTCGAGTTTTGGTGATTTATATCTTGCAGCAAGAGAGATTTTTGATGCGGAGAATCAAGGGTTATTTTTAGAAAATAAAACAATTGATATGCTTGTTGCGTATGATCCAGAAGTTCCATTTTCGGGAAATGATTTGTCTTGTTCGCAGTCGTTTTGGTCAAAGACTGAAGTGACAAATAGGTTGAAGGCTGTCTTGTTTGAAAATGTTGCGATTATGAAAGTGAAGGATACAAACTTTGATATTACTGCAGAAAGTCAGAAGTATTTGGTGTTTGATGCGTTAAAGAAAGGAAGGAGTGATACGACTGTTAATTTTATGTATAGTCCTGATTGGCCGACGTTAGTAGAGATTAGTCCGTCTGAGGGGGATATTCTTAAGTCAGATCCTGTGGCGAATAGAGCTGGCGGGTTTGTGGGAGCATTACTTTCTTCGTATTTCTGTTTGAATAATCATCATTTTGTGTATACAATTAAATATCCGGTGTTAATTGCGTTAACAAGTGAGGATGGTGCTTCGTTCCAGTTTGCGACTGAGGTGATTATTGATCGTAATCTTCCGAGAGAGAATAAGTTACCGTTACCAGTTATTCCTGAAGTAGATTCTCCGTTGTGCCAGTATCCTTCATCTCCGTTGACAGTGAACACGTTTGGGATTGGGGCTGACGGTTCTTTAAATCCTATGAATCGTGTTGATCTTTCACTCAAGTGTTATCCTGTTTCTTGTCCGCTTGTGACAAAGACTGCACGTCAGTCTACAGTGTTGCTTGCTCCTCCTTGTGTGAATGCGATTATTGAAGCAAATAAGGAAGGGTATTTCACAGGGAAAGCAATTGTTTCTACAAATACAAAAGCGCAGCAAGAGGTGGATGTGTTGTTAGAAAAGATATATCCAAAGCAAGTTGAGATTAAGATGATTGATAAAAATACTGGCGAAATTAGAGAGCCGTATTCTTCTGAAATGATTTCATTTGAATTTAAAAATAAAGATGCGAGGTTTACAAAAACATTTACGTGGCAAAGTGAAGGTGATTCGTGTGAGAAAGAGGCTGATTGTGGTCCGAATTTAGAATGTAAGAGCAGTACGTGTCAGTATATCTTCTGTAAAAGTGAAAGTGAGTGTGGTCCTGATGCATCGTGTGATGTTGGTAAATGTGTTCCGAAGAAGAGGATTGAGTTAATTCCTGGAGAGTATGAAATAACTGCGTATGCGTTTAGATCAAGTACACATCCGATTACGACAGAAAAGAAAGTGGTTGAGAAATGTGTGGATACTGCGGGTTCAGGAGTGTTAGGTGTCTTTTTTACTGAAGAGAAATGTTTTTCATCGGAAATTCCATCTTTAGAAGTGAAGCAGGCGTTAGTGGGTGGAGAGATGTTTGATTTAGTGCTTGAAAGAGGGCGTCTTGCTTCAACTGACACGATGGTGTTATATGTATTAGTTGGAAATATTCCTGCTGATGCTGAAGGAATGGCAGACGTACAGACAACGTTAAGTACAAATAAGGATCATTCGTTATTTAGGTATCCAGAACTATGACTCAAAAGAAAGTGATTGCTTTGTTAGTGATGGTGTTGATAGTGACACTTCCGATTGTTTCTGCTCAGCCAGTATTTTCTAGTGATTCTGGGTTTGATAATAGACCGAGTTCAAACATTGTCGGCGGTACGTATGATTATTTTTCTAATCGGGATTCTTCGTATGTTCCCGGATTTTTGCCTGGTGAGATTTCTATTTCTGCAGGTACTGCTGTTGATCGTGTTGGGGGGGCGTTTAGTAGGACGATAGGAAAGCCGCAGGAAGTGGGAGAAGCGCTAGTAGTGTATGCTGGTACTCCTCAGCCAAGTTTTATTCGCGCTTCGACATTAGAACAGAAAGATATGACGGTTTATTTCCCTCTTCGAGCGACTGATATTGGGTCGTTATTATCTCCGTTGACTGGTGATCCTTCGCAGCGTGATCCTCTTTCTGGGTTGACGAATCTTCCGTCGATTCAGCGTATGGAAGTGAAATTAAATAAAACAAATCCGTTTGTTCGGACAGTAAAATATTTACCGCCTCAAACATTCTCAAAAGATAATCTTGGCGTGGTAGTTGTTGTGCTTTCTAAATTAAGAAATGGATCTGCGTTGCCTTCGGTGAGGGGAGAGAGGATTGGGATTAATACGAGTGTGTTGAATGTGTCGCTGCCTGTTGATCTTGTTCCTGGTCTTGCTGAGGATACGCCTGTTATTACATTAGATTTGAATTCAGTGATACAATTTGATTTGGATAGTAATGGATTATTGAATTTGGCAGAACAAGATTTAAATTTAAAGTTAGAAGATGAATCCAATTTCTTCCAAAAACAAAATAAGAATGAGAATGCGTTTTTGAGTCAGAGGGGGTATGTGCGTGTTGCTGCGATGTCTGATGAGCGTGTAACCATCGCTGTGTACAATGCGGAGTCGTTACCATTATCGATTGTTGAGCCGGTGAATGCTCCTGCGGGAAGGCAGGTAAGAACTGTTCAGTTGTCATTGTCTAATCCTGTTTCTCAGCCGTTTAATGTGCTAGCGGGAAGGTTTACTCCCGATATTCTTTCTACAGGTGCTGATGGAACTGTCTTTTTTAGGTTGAATCAGATTGTTGGTCCTTCTGATCGTGCGGAGTATTCGTTGTCTGTTGCTGGGAAGACGTATGAAAGAAAAGCGAATGTGAATGCGTTAGTGTATCCTCGTTCTCGGTGGAAGATTGCGGAAGTAACGCAAAAGGAAAGAGCAGTAAATAGTGCTGCGGAGGTTTCTCGTTTAGGGTTTGAGGTGGATAAGAATAGTTGGGCTCATATTAAAGAGACGAATGCTAAGGGGTTGAAGATTACGACGCATACGATGGTGTTGACAAATGTTGCGACTGGTGAGAAAAAAGTTGTTGTGCGTGAAGTGTTAGGGTCAGGTAATTTACAATTTGATGTTACTGCTGTTGATGATAGTACTGCTGAATTTTTAGAAACAAAGTATTGTCCTGATAATTCTCCAGATTATGCGTGTAATGCAGTGGTACAGTTTAAAAAAGTAATAAGGGAACATTCTGGAACAAAAGAGGCAAAGGACGCGTCAGAGTTTTTGTTTCACATTTTTGAAAAAAGGTTGATTGATTATGCTTCGTGCGATGTTACAAATGAAGCGAGCACAGATGTAGTAAATGAAGAGCAGTGCAGAGAGTTTGGAAGCGATATGAAGACGTTAGCGTTGTATTATGCGACGAAGTTAAAAAGTACGCATCCAGAGTTATTTGATAATTTTAGAAGGGGGATTGCTGCGAAGGGTGGCAGTGTGTTCTTGTCTGATGAGGGGGTAAATCTTGAATTAAAGTCTACTGAGAAGATTGATCCGGCAGAGAGGGGAAAGGTATCGTTAACAATTAATGGGGAGAAAAGGGAGACGCCGCTTAGTGTGGGTGATCATTTCTTAATTCCAAAAGAACCGAATGAAGATGAGTTTGCGTTTGTGATTTTAGAAGTTAAACCAAATAGTATTGTTGTACAAAAAAGAAAGATAGTGAATGGTGTTCCTGAATCTAAATCCAATGCTGTTCCAATGACGATTGTAAAGGGTGTGAATAATGTTGAGTATGAGCGGGTAAATGATCGTCAGAGAAAAACAATGCAGGTGGAAGTGCGTGAAATTGAAATTAATCGAGAAGTGTCTATTACAGTAATTCCTGGAACAGGCAGTGCGATTAGTCGTTCCGGGTTTAGAGTGTTAATTCCAATTGAGCCAAGACCGTTTAAGAATCTTGGAGAAACATTGGAGGATCATATTAATGCGACAAGGTCGTTAGTGAAAGAGTTAGACAAAGTCATTGAAAAGTTAGATGCAGTAGTAAGAACCTGGAAGAAAGTATGTTTAGTTACCTTTGCGTTCATCACGTTAAAGAGTTCTTTTTTAGGCGGATCTGCAAGAAGTTTAGCAAGGCGTGGTGTGACTGAAATTCATAAAGAGAAATGTGTTGCAGTATCAGGCAAGGGAAATCAATTCAAAAGTGTTGATGAATGTTTAGCTTCTCGTTCAGAATTAATTACGAAAGATGTTGATGCGAATCAGAATGCGATTGAGTCGGTGAATAGTAAATTATCTGGGAAGACGCCGGGTAATTTGGAAAATTGTGGGGATGTTCCATTCCAGCAGGTAAAAGCACTTGGTGGGACGATTGAGCAATGCCGTGAGTATTTGAGATTAAAAGAATTAGAAAAACAAAAGTCTTCGTTGAGTCCGGATTTACAAAGTGAAGTAAAAACGGGATTAAATGGATTAGGCTTTGAACAGAAAGCTGAAGTGTATAAAGATGCTAAAGCGTATTATGAGTTAAATAAAGCAAAATACGAGCAATATGGAGAGAATGCTGAATTAAGAGCAGTGCAGGATTATACAAATTCTCTTGAAGAGCAAAAAAAAGCTCAGGCTCCATTAAAAAATACGGTGTTGGTAAATACTCTTAATCTTCATAAGGATCATACTGCAACGATGATCCAGCATACGCTTGTTGATGGGAAGAGTGGTGGCGCGGAAAATGTGGAAT
>JBAZPJ010000074.1:0-6012 GCA_041648255.1 Candidatus Nanoarchaeia archaeon | reverse complement strand
CAAGTAGATCCGATTTTCTCGCTTCAACAAGTTCTGGATGAGGTGTTCTTCCTTTGGCAATAGCTGCTCGAGAAAGTTCAACTATTTCTTTTTCTAATTCCCTCAGAGTCTGAAGATCTTTAATTCTAGATTGTGCATCTGTGCTAATCTGAGTGAGAGCTAATTTCCATTTTTGTTTGTCTGTTCCTGTTGAGGTTCTAACTTTTTCTTTTGCTTTTTCAGCTTGCTGAGTAAGTGTAACAATCTGGGCTTCATTCTTTTTTTCTTCTTTTACCACATCCTTTTTTAAGAGAAGACTCAAGGAGGCGATAGAAGCAAACAATATTGCTAGAGAAATTTTAGTTCTTTTTTTCACAGAGTTTTTCAAGAAAAGATTTATTTAAAGCTATCTTAAGAAATTATAATTCTTGACTTTTCCATGACCAAATAAAATAGATGAAAAGGAATATAACAACTAAAACAACAATCGGCCAAGGGGAGGGAGCATAATCGGTGCAAACCGGCCCGGTAGGGAGGGGTTTACAGCTTCCAAGGTTATTAAATATTTTTATTGAAAAAAATCCTAACGTTATTGCAACCACCAAGGAGACGAGTGTTTTAAGAAGTGTAGGTTTAAAGTTCATTTGAAGATGTCAAACACATTTCCGCCGGTGTTTTGAGATGATCCTCCGTGCGGTGTTTTTTGTCCTTCATCTTGGATCATTTTTCCCATGCGTTTTCGGAAGTCTTCAATGTCTTTTTCATCTGCGATGCCGTATTGTTGTTTGTGTTCTTTTGGTGCTGCGTTCGGGTACATGACAGTCTCTTCTTGTTGTCGTTTTTTCATTCTGGGTTGGATAACGATGTTTTCTTTAACAACAGTTTTGTTTCTTGGTTTTAGGATAAAGATTAAAGCTACAACTAATGCTAAGAATCCTAAGATTAAAGCTGTTGTTCTTCCTGCGCTGCCGCTTCCACCTAAGAAGTTTCCAGTCACGTCACTCAAGCCACTAAAGACTCCGGGTTCATCGGGAATATTGACGTTTTCAAAGGTTTGTGCAGTTGAAGGAATAGTAATTGTATAGGTTCCGGGATCAAAGTAGCTTTTTAATTTAATTCTAGCGCTTTCTCCGACATCCAAGTTTAGGTTCTTTCCTGTTTGTTTTTCTTGGCTGTTGATGGAGAAGTATTCTTTGTATTTGACATTTCCATTATTGGTGACAAGGAGTTCGTTTGCTTCAAGATTCACATCCAGTTTTTTATGTTCACGAAGGGTAATCATTTTTTCATCTTTTAGTCCAAATCCTTCTAAGACGAGTTTCCAGGTTCCTGGTGCTGCAGAGAGAGGAACATCTAATGTTTGTGCAGTGTTTGTTTGGACAAAAGTGGAAGTTGTTTGTGCGTTGTCTGCGTTAAAGAGGGTAAGGCTTGCTGTTTCTGCGATTGGATCGTTTGCTTGATCTAAGAGGATAGTAGTAAAAGTTATTCGTTGTGAAGGAATGAATGCGCTTTCGTTTAAGGTTAATTTGAGGATTGTTGGAATTGCTTGAATGGTAAAAGTATTAGTAGTTTCTCCAATATTTCCTTGTTCATCTTTTGCATTAATTCTATAAGTGTGGCTTCCTGTTTTGATATTACCTGGAATGAAGTAGGAAAAGGTGTAGTAGTCATTAGTTTTTGATTTTTGTGATTCTTTTTCATCAAGAGAGAGCGTTAGTTTAACATTATTCAAAGGGGTTGTTGATTTAGTACTGATTTTACCAGAGAGCACGAATGTTTCTTTTGGTTTGTAGATTTGTTTTTCTGCCTTAGCACTGATATCAAGGTTGCCTTCTAAGTAGAATGTTGCTGCTGGAATGACTCTGCTGTTTCCTTCATTATCTTTGACTTCAACAGTGAGAGTATAATTGCCTGGAGGAAATAAGCTTAAGTCTTTAGAGAATAATAATGTTCCTTGTCGGATAGATGTTAGATCCATACTGATTGGTTGATCTCCTTTAGTGAACGTAATCGTTGCTGTTCCGTCTGCGCCAACGTTATTGTATTTAGTAACACCTGCTTTGATATCAAGTTTGTCTCCGAGTTGGTAGGTTGATTGTAGTGGTTCAAAGGTAGTTCTTAGTTCAGAGGTAATAACAAAGTCGTTGGAGTCTGCTTCTTCTAAGAGTGTTCCGGATGCATCATTCAAAGTTGCGTGGATAGTGCATGATCCTGTTTGTCCTTGAGGAACTAAGAGTAATTGGGAAAAGCTTGTGCTTGTTTCATTATCTAAGTCAATGATTTTAGTTGAAAGGGAAGTTGATTCTGCGCATTTTAAAGAAAGGGTAAGGTATGATCTGCTTGCTTCGCTTCTTGTAACTGATCCGCTAATTAAGAGTTTATCTCCGTAGTTGTAGAGTGTTGATTGTGTTTGGTCGAAGGTGATTGTTGCAGTAACGAGAGGAACAGCTAGGAAAAGAAGAAGGAAAAGTGGAATCAACCTCATACTCATTGTTCGAGGGTAGAACTTTATAAAGGTTGTGGGAGTGGATTGTGGATTTTAGAGTGAAGTAAAATAAAGATTAGTAATATTTCTTAAACACTTCTTCTTTAGGGAATCTAACTTTTGGTTTAGGTGTATCTTTTCCGTAACCGATAGCGCAAAGTGCGGTTGGATGGATATTGCTTGGAAGTTTTAAAATGTCGACATAAGCCTGTGGAGTAAATCCTTCCATTGGTCCTGAATCAAATCCTAAGGCTTTGGCTCCGTTGACTGCGTTTCCTAAAGCAATGTATGTTTGGCGTTGTGCCCAACTTACTTTTTGTTCGGGTGTTAAGCCTTTTTCAAATCCGAGCATCATGTCGATATATCCTTGAATGTGTTCTTCTTGTGCTCCTGCTTGGATCATTAATGTTTTGAGTCCGTTAATTTTTCCTAGGATGTCGCTGTCTGCGCAGAAGACGAGTAAGTGGGAGCAGGTTGTAACTTGGCTTTGATTGTAAGAAACAGGAAGTAATTGTTGTTTTAAGGCTGCATCTTTAATGACCAGGATTTTCCAAGGTTGGATGTTAAAAGAAGAAGGAGCTAATCTGATTAAGTCTAAGAGTTTATTGACATCGTCTTCAGGAATTGGTTGTTCGTCAAACACTTTTGTTGCGTAGCGTTCATTAACAATTTGTTCAAATTCCATTAGAAACAGTTAGGCAAGAAAGTATTTAAGGGTTCGTAAGGTTCCGTCTTGGTAAGAGGTTAGTTTTATATAGGAGTTGTTTTCTTCTGTAAAGTTATGGATTTAGAAAATTTGAGGCATTCTGCTGCGCATTTACTTGCTGCTGCAGTGATGGAGCTGTGGCCAGATACAAAAAGAACAATTGGTCCAGCTATTGAGGATGGATTTTATTTTGATTTTGAATTTTCTACACCAATTACGCAAGAACGTCTTCCCAAGATTGAAAAAAAGATGAGAGAACTCTTACCTACTTGGAAAGGGTTTGAAAAACATGAGTTAACTGCTGCTGAGGCAAAGAAAGAATACAAAGACAATCCCTACAAAATAGAATTAATTGAAGAGTTTTCGCAAGGCGGAAAGAAAGTAACGTTTTACAAGTCAGGAAAGTATTGGGACTTGTGTAAGGGGGGTCATGTTGAGCATCCGAATACAGAATTAAAATATTTTAAATTACAAAAGATTGCTGGTGCATATTGGCGCGGTTCTGAAAAGAATAAAATGCTTACACGAATTTATGGTACTGCATTTCCTACTCAAAAAGAATTAGACGATCATTTGCTTATGCTTGAAGAGTCTAAGAAAAGAGATCATAGAGTGTTAGGCGAACAATTGGGATTAGTAATGATGCATGAGTATTCTCCAGGCGCTCCATTCTTTTTACCAAAAGGTACGATCATCTATACAGAGCTAGTTAATTTCATTAGAAGTGAATATAGAAAAAGAGGGTATAAAGAAGTAATTACCCCATTATTATATAATAAGAAATTATGGGAAACATCTGGCCATTGGGATCATTACAAAGAGAATATGTTTCATGTGGAAGTAGAGAAAGAAGTATTTAATGTAAAACCTATGAATTGTCCTTCTCATTGTTTAATCTATAAAAACAAATTGTGGAGTTATAGAGAGTTACCGCTAAGAATTGCTGATTTTGCTCCGTTACATAGGAATGAATTATCTGGAACGTTAACAGGGTTAACGAGAGTGAGAAAGTTTAGTCAAGATGATGCTCATATCTATGTTACAGAGGATCAATTAGAACAGGAGATTGGTGCGTTCTTGGAGTTTGAAAAGTTTGTGTATAAAGAAGTGTTCGGGTTTGAGTATCATTTGTATGTGGGTACCAGGCCAGAAAGCTTTATGGGAGATTCAAAATTATGGGATAAAGCAGAAAGTATTTTGCAGAAGGTATTGAAAGAGAAGAAAATGCCATTTACAATAAAAGAGAAAGATGGTGCATTCTATGGTCCTAAAATTGATTTGAGGATTAAAGACGCATTGGGAAGAGAGTGGCAGACAGGTACAGTTCAGTTAGATTTCCAAATGCCGCTTAGATTTGAATTGAATTACGAAGGTGCTGATGGAAAAAAGCATACGCCGATTATGATTCATCGAGCAATACTCGGTTCGTTAGAAAGATTCTTTGGGTTACTCATTGAGCACTTTGCAGGAAAGTTCCCAGTGTGGTTAGCTCCAGTTCAGGTTTCGTTAATTACAGTTGCAGATAGACATAATGAGTTTGCAAATAAATTAAAAGAAGAATTTGAGAGAGCAGGCGTAAGGGTGGAAGTGGATGATCGTTCTGAAAGTATTGGAAAGAAAGTGAGAGATCATCAAGCGATGAAAGATGCATATGTTATCACATTAGGAGATAGGGAGATTGAATCAGACGATCTTGCAATCCGAGATAGAGAGAATAAAGTGTTTTCTTTAAAGAAAGATGAGTTTATTGAAAGAATAAAGAAGGAAATTAAAGAAAGAACATGTTAGATCTCGTTGAATCTTTTTCAAAGTTAAGTAAAGAACAGAAGGAAGTTGGATTTCTTTGTAGTGTGTTTATGATGGCTAAGGTAAAGGTTATGGAAGAGAAGAAAGGGTGGCAGTTTGATTTTTATAATGAGAAAAAGAAGCGCATTACAAGTTATCTTGTTGAGAATGAAGTGAAGTTAGTTGAGCAGGAGGCTGAGGTGTTTGAAAGTGAGAATGAGATTAAAGAAATTAAGTTGGATGAGTTAGATATTTCTTTTGAAGAAGCGGTAAAGGTTGCTAAGGAGAAGGTGCAGGAGAGGCACGAGGGAGGAGAAGATATCATTGTGGTATTACAAAATATTGATACGTTAATCTGGAATATTACGATTGTAACAAGTTCGTTTAATATGGTAAATATTAGGATTAATGCGAAGAATGGAAAAGTGATTAGTGATAACGCAACGTCGTTATTAAGCTTTAAAAACGAATAAAAAGAAGTTCATTCCAAACGTTTTTATAATAGTTGCCCTTGTTTCTATTTAGAGGAATTCAAAAGATGTCGACTAAACCAATCAAGCTCGTATTTATACAACCTGGTTCTGCTTTTGTAAGTGAATCCATCCCTCTTGGATTAGGGTATATCACTGCGATTTGTAAAAAACACGGCGCAGAGGTAAAGATTGTAGATGGGACTGGTGCTTATGCTAAGTACACTGAAGAAGATATGGTACGGATTTGTAAGGATTTTTCAGCTGATGCAGTAGGCGTAGTGTTTATGACTTCTCATATTTACAAATCTTATTCACTTGTTGAAAAATTAAAAGTGTTGAAGATTCCTATTATTGGTGGTGGGTATCATGCAAGTAAATTTCCTGAAGAGATTTTAGAAAAGGGTGTTGATATTGCGCTTCGTGGAGAGACGGATATTACAATTACTGAACTCATTGATTATCTTGATGGAAAGAAAAAGTTAGAGGATGTTAAAGGAATTAGTTACATAAAAGACGGTCAGATTGTTACGACGCTTCCTCAGCCAAAAGTAATGAATCTTGATGAAATTCCACTTCCAGATAGG
>JBAZPJ010000073.1:0-6127 GCA_041648255.1 Candidatus Nanoarchaeia archaeon | reverse complement strand
CGAACAAGGAGCACAAACAACAGCAACCCTCTTCTCAATCATCCAAACCTTAAAACTACAAAACAAAAACATCCTCACAGGACTTCAAGAAATCCTGAAGCCAACTTCAGGATCCTGAACAATTACGATTTTCGTGATTTTTTCGGAAATTTTGAGGTAAAGTTTTTGAAGAGAAAAAATAGTATTAAGTAATGACGATTATCTGGGAAGTAACTGATAAAACTCTGAGAAGAATCTATTTGACTGATGAAAGATATAGTCATCTGATGAAACATAGGGATCTTCAGAATAAATTTGAATTAATAAAGAATACGTTAGAAAAACCGTTAAAGATTATTCAGCAAGAGGATAATGTGAATTGGTATTACGGGTATGATAAGGGAAGAAGGTGGAAAGAGAAATATCTTCGCTTGATCGTGAAGTATTTAAACGGAAAAGGATTTATTATTACAGCTTACTTTGTGGAGCACCTAAAATGAAAGAACAAATGAGTTTATACTATGACGCGGAAGCAGATTTTTTAGAGATTGGATTTAGTGAAGGAAAGGAGACATTTGTTCGTGATATTGGGAAAGGTATTTCTGAGAGGATTGATGAGGAAACGGGAAAGGTAGTGGGTATTTTAGTAATGGGGTTTAAGAAAAAGACTGGTTCGTTAAAAGATCTTAAATTGAAATTACCGATTAAAGTTGAAGTAAGTGGGTAAAAATAAGGTGGGCAACTTTCAAGGTTTCCCGTTCGGAAGAACAGTACAAGCTTGAACGTAGACCGGTTTAACTTCTTGGTTCGAGATGTTTCAAGGTGGAACCCGGTCACTATGATCGCCCGAATAAGGGGAATTTGGTTTCTTTATAAGGTTTTCGAGGGGCGATTTTTACAGGTTTTAGCAATCTTTTTTAACAATTAAAGTACTGCTAATCCATGAAACATCTCTGGTTTAAAGCAAAACGGTATGGCTGGGGTTGGAATCCTGCGAATGAGAAAGGATGGATTGTTCTTGCCACTTTTGTAATGAGTGTTATGATTGCAGCTTGGGTAATTGAAAAGGTTACAACTGAAGTAAATACGTTTATGTGGATTTATATTCCGGTTATCTTAATTCTCTCAGGTATATTATTCTTGATTTGTTATAAAACTGGTGAGAAACCAAAGTGGCGTTGGGGAAAATAAGTTTTTGAATATGGAAGTTAAATCATCCGAAATCTTTTAAGTCGAAGGTTGTTTGAAAGGAGAATGAGTGATTCTTGGATGGGCAAAGTAATTGATGAATGGAAGGTTGTAGAAAGACCAGGGCAGTCTGGAGCTAGAGCAGAAGAAATTAGAATTGAGAGAGATAGAAGGTATGGCGTGGGAAGGTGGAAGAATGTGTGGGCGTGGGAAGGAAATTTAATCGAAAGAGTTGCTGCGTTTGAAGTGTGTGAAGTAGCGTATTATGAAGATTCGTTTAGGAATGAAGATCGCTGGAGGCAGTTAGCTCTTGCTGCAAAAGATGTATATGATCATGGTGAAGAGGATGTTAATTCGGGGATGGATTACACCAAGCAAGGAAAGTTTAATCGTTTTCATGATATTGCCATAAGAAGAGTAATGGGAAAGAGAGGATGGGAATTTGAAGGGACTGAATTAATTAAGATTAGGTATGGTGATGGTGGTGATCGTATTTGGAGTAATTTTTTTGATCCTCTTAAAGTGCCGTTTCATGCACCTAGTCGGATTGTACAGCCAATGATTATTGGAAAATGGAATGCGTATTCAGTAGAATCCTTTTATCAGAGTAATAAGTATATTGTTGCAGAGAAGGATTAATCAGATAATGTTCCGTCTCCATCGCGTTTGAGTAATCCTAATTGGTCATCTAATTCTTCTGCCATTTCTTTTAAGTCTTCAAAGGATCTCATCACGTCTTTTTTTATTTCTTCAACTAATGCTTCTAGGTTATCGACGCGTAAGAGAAATGCTCCTTCATGGGGAACAACAAGGCCTGATTCAATTAATTTACTTAAGTGATGAATAATAGTTGCTCTGGATAAATTTGTTTTTAATGCAATTTGATCGCTATTGAGTGCTTGTCCTCGTCTTGCTGCTTTGATTAATTCTACAAAGATTCTGAAGCACGATTTTTCTTTGTCTCGTTCTGTGAATAATCCTAAGCTGTTTGAGAACCATTGTAGATCTTGATTCAAGTCTTTTTTAGAAGGTTTACGAACGCGGACGATGGTGACTCTTCGAAATTCATGGATCATTGGGAGTGTTTTTGATTCTTGATTATTTAAATCTTACAGTTCATCCGCGAATTCTTTTATGCGTTGTAATAATCCTTTTTTCTCTTCTGTTTTTTTCAAGTCTTCAAAGAGTTTCTTTTGTTCTTTACTTAATTTTTTTGGTGTAACTACATTTGCAATAATAAACAAATCACCCTTTCCCATGCCGTTTAAGTAGGGTAATCCTTTTGCTGCTAATCTAAATTTTGTTCCGGTTTGTGTCCCGCTTGGTATTTTTAGTGTAACTTCTTTTTCTAAGGTGGGAATTTCTATTTCTTCTCCTAGTGCTGCTTGTGAAAAGGTTAAAGGTAAATCTAAGAATAAGTTTTGACCTTCGCGTGTGAAGATGTCGCTTTCTTCAACGTTAATGAAAATGTATAAGTCCCCTGATCGACTTCCTGCTTGGCCTGCTTCTCCTTCGCCGTTTACTCGTAGTTGTGTTCCATTATCTACGCCTGCTGGAATTTTAATTTTAAGTTCTTTTTCTTTGAGGATTCTTCCGCTGCCTTGGCAGCTTGTGCATGCCTCTTTTGCTTGTTGGCCTGCTCCTTTGCATGTTCTACAGGGTCCTACTTGGGAGAATACTCCAAACGGTGTTTTTCGTGTGACGCGTTCTTGTCCGCTTCCTTTACAGGTGGTACAAGTAACTAGTTTTCCGTTCTCTGCTCCTGTTCCTTCACAGAATTCGCACGTATTGTATTTTTCTAGTCGAACACTCTTTTCTGTTCCGAATGCTGCTTCTTTAAAGCTTATTTCTACATCGTAGCGTAAGTCTCTTCCGCGAGTTTGTCTTCTTCCGCCTCCGCCAAAGAACATATCAAAAATATCGTTTCCAAACGCGTCGTTGATGTCTGAGAAATTAAATCCTCTAAAAATATCTTCCTGGCTGTATTTTTGGTGGAAGTCAGTTTCTCCATATTGGTCGTATTGTGTTTTTTTAGTGTCGTCGCTTAAGACTGCGTAGGCTTCTGATACTTTTTTAAATTTTTCTTCTGATCCTGCGTCTTTGTTAACATCTGGATGGTACTTTTTAGCTAAGGTTTTGTAAGCTTTTTTGATTTCTTCTTTTGAAGCAGTTTTGCTTACTCCTAGTTGTGTGTAGTAGTTTTCAGCCATAGTGAATTGTAAAGGGATGGTTTGTTAAGGTTTTATAGAGTTTTCTTTTATGTTCTCTAATTTTAATAAAAAAAGTAGGTAAATTAAAACAAGTTCCGGTTTTCTCTGTGCAGTGTTCCATCCTTTTTCTCCTAATTAAAAAAAATAAATTTAGTTGTCTTTATCGACAACTTCTGCATCTACAACTTTGTCTTTCTTTCCAGTTTTTTCACTTTCTTGTTTCTTTGCTGCTTCTTCGTACAGTTTGGCTGTTGCGGCTTGGAGTTTTTTGTTTATTGCTTCCATTTTTGTTTTCATGCCGTCTGTATCGTCTGCTTGCAGTAAGTCTTTGAGTTCTTTCTTGTCTGTTTCTAAGTCAGCCAGGAGGTTGTCATCGATTTTTCCTTTCATATCTGCACTTGTTTTTTCAATAGTGTAAACTAAAGTGTCTGCTTCGTTTTTCATTTCTGCTTTTTCTTTTTTCTTTTTGTCTTCGTCAGCAAAGTCTTCTGCTTGTTTTCTCATCTTTTCAATTTCTTGTGGAGAGAGTTTTTCTGAAGCAGTTATTCTGATGCTTTGTTCTTTGCCTGTTCCTAGGTCTTTTGCAGCAACGTGTACGATTCCGTTTGCGTCAATGTCAAAGCTTACTTCGATTTGTGGGATGCCTCGTTGTGCTGGAGGAATTCCGACTAAGTCGAATTTACCTAAGCTTTTGTTATCACTAGCCATTTCTCGTTCTCCTTGAAGAACGTGGATGGTGACGGAGTGCTGGTTGTCGTCTGCTGTTGAGAACACTTGACTTTTCTTTGTGGGAATAGTTGTGTTTCTCTGAATAAGTGGTGTTCTAATTCCACCTAAGGTTTCAATTCCTAGTGTTAAAGGTGTTACATCTAAGAGTAAAACGTCCTTTACTTCTCCGGATAAAACTCCTGCTTGGACTGCTGCACCGAGTGCGACGCATTCCATTGGGTCGATTCCTCGTTCTGCTTTTCTGTTCAAGATATCTTCTACGAATTTCTTGACGATTGGCATTCTTGTTGGTCCACCGACTAAGATGATTTTGTCGATAGTTTCTGCAGTGAGTTTTGCGTCTTTAATTGCTTGTAATAATGGTTTTTTACAGCGTTGTACGATTGGGTCTAGGATTTTTTCTAGTTCTGCGCGTGTAAGGACCATTTTCAAGTTTTTAGTTCCTGAAATGAACGGTAAATTGATTTCAGATTCTAATACTGTGGAGAGTTCGATTTTTGCTTTTTCTACTCCTTCGCGAATTCTTTGTACTGCAGTTTTATCGTCATTAAGATCAATGCCAGTTTCATCTTGGAATTTTTTTAAGACATGATTCATTAATAATAAGTCCATGTCTGTTCCACCGAGTTGTGTGTCTCCTGATGTTGATTTTACTTCAAAGACTCCGTCTCCTAGTTCCATGATTGTTACATCTAGTGTTCCACCACCAAGGTCAAAGACTAAAATTTTTGCTTCTTTGTCTTGTTTATCTAGGCCATAAGCTAAGCTTGCTGCTGTTGGTTCGTTAATGATTCTGACTACTTCTAGTCCAGCGATTGTTCCTGCGTCTTTTGTTGCTTGTCTTTGGTTATCGTCAAAGTAAGCTGGTACTGTAATGACTGCTTTGGTGACTTTTTCTCCTAAGAATTCTTCTGCATCTCTTTTGATTTTTTGTAAGATAAATGCGGATATTTGTTGTGGTGTATAGCTTTTACCGTGAATGTTGTAGGTAAAGTCTGTACCCATTTTTCTTTTTGCAGCTTGGATTGTTCCTTCTGGGTTGCTTACTGCTTGTCTTCGTGCTGGTTCTCCTACTAACATGTTTCCGTCTTTAGTGATCGCGACGACGCTTGGGAATGCTTTGCCGTAGAGGCTTGTTCCTTCTGCGCTTGGGACGATGACTGGTCGACCTGCTTGTAAGACTGCTGCTGCGCTGTTACTTGTTCCTAAATCAATTCCGATTATTTTTGCCATTGTTTTGTTTTCTCCTTGTAGTATTAGTTTTTTATTTACTGTATTTACCGAAATTTGTTTTACCGTAATTACCTGAACTGTAATTTCCTTTTACATATGCATTGATGAAGGCTGCAACTGCACTTCCATATCCAAAATTTTGTGTACTGTATCCTGCGTTTTCATAGGGTTTACTGAATGTGAATGCTTTGACTGGTGCAGAGCTTGGAGCTGCTTGTTTGCTATTTCCATTTGGAGTGAAACTAATTCCAATTTTGCATTCTAGTGGTGCGTCTGAGATTGAGTGTTTATTGCACATTGTGTTGTTCCTTCTTTTTTGCGATTCGTACTTTACTTGGTCGTAATATTTTTTCTTTGTATGAATATCCTTTTTGTAATTCTTCTACAACGACATTGTCTTCTTTTTCTGAATCAGTGATTGCGAGTATTTCGTGTTGGTAGGGATCGAATGTTTTTCCTGTTGCGTGTAAGGGTTTGACTCCTTCTTCTGCAAGTAATTTGTGTGCTTGTTTGTGGATCATTTCTAGACCTTGTAAGAGTGTTTCTTTGTCTGTTTCTTTTGCTAAGTGTAATGCGCGTTCTAAGTCGTCAATGAGTGTTAACATTTTGAGTAAGAGTTTTGCTGAGGTGTGTGTTCCTGTTTCTGCTTTTTCTTTTTCTGCTCGTTTGATGTAGTTTTCAAAGTCTGCTTGTAATTGTTTGAGGGTATTAGTGTAGTCTTCGAGTTGTTGTGTTTTTGTGGTTAATTCTTGTTTAATTTGGGTAAGGATAGGATCTTCCTTGATGTC
>JBAZPJ010000072.1:0-6152 GCA_041648255.1 Candidatus Nanoarchaeia archaeon | reverse complement strand
TCCCTAATTCTCTTCGCAGTGTTGCAATCTGATCTCGTAAAGAAATAGCTAATTCAAAATCCAATGCCTCCGCAGCTTCATGCATTTCTTTCTCTAGCACTGGAATCATATTCTCCTTCTCTCTTCTAGGAATGTGTTTCGTATCTCTTACAACAATTGTTTGTTCTTCTATTGCTTTGATAATAGTTTTAGGTTTAATCTCATTAATGCGATTATATTCTATTTGTATTTTTCTTCTTCGTTCTGTTTCTTTCATGGCATTAATCATAGAGTCTGTTAATCTATCTGCATACAAAATAACTTTAGCATCTAAGTTTCTTGCTGCTCTTCCTATGATTTGAATGAGGCTTTGTTGATTGCGTAAGAATCCTTCTTTGTCTGCATCTAAGATTGCAACTAGTCCAATTTCAGGAATATCGATTCCTTCTCGTAGTAAATTAATTCCAACGAGAACATCAAATTTCCCTAATCTAAATTGTCGTAAGATTTCGCTTCTATCAAAGGTTTTAACTTCTGCATGTAAATATCTTGTTTTTATTCCTAAAGAAGCAAAGTGGTCGCATAATTCTTCTGCCATCTTTTTAGTTAATGTCGTTACGAGTATGCGATATCCTTTTTTTATTACAGTATCAATTTCTTTAGTTAAGTGGGTAATTTGTCCTTTTGCAGGTTGTACAATAACTTCTGGATCAATTAATCCAGTGGGTCTAATGATTTGTTCTACAACTTGCGAAGACTTAGCTATTTCATAATTCCCAGGCGTAGCACTGACAAAGATTGTTTTCTGTTTTGAAATAACTTCTTCTACTTCTTCAAAGTTTAAAGGTCGATTATCTAGTGCACTGGGTAATCTAAATCCATAATTAACTAAAACCTCTTTACGTTGTCGATCTCCTTTATACATAGCATGGAGTTGGGGAACTGTTTGGTGGCTTTCATCAATTAAGACTAAGAAGTCATTTCCAAAGTAATCTAATAAACAATAGGGTTTTTCTCCTTCTTTTCTTCCATCAAAGTGGCGGGAATAGTTTTCAATACCTTTACAAAAACCAATGGTTCGCATCATTTCTAAGTCGTATTGTGTACGTTGTTTTAGTCGATGTCCTTCTATGAGTTCGAGCTTTCCTTCTTGGTCTTTTAATTCTTGTTCAATTGCTTTTAAAGAAGCTTCCATTTCATCTTTTGTTGTAACAAAGTGTCTTGCGGGAAAGAGGAAGTAATGGCTTATTTTTTGTTTTAATTCTCCTGTTACTCGATCTAAGAAGCTTACTCGTTCTACTTTATTTCCAAATAATTCTATTCGTAAAATGTCTCGTTCATATCCGGGAATAACGTCGATAGTATCTCCTTTTACTCTGAATCTTCCAGAGAGTAATTCCATATCGTTTCGTTCATAATGAATATCAATAATTTTGCTCATTAGTTCGGTTCTACTGAGTTTTGTTCCAGGACTTACTTCAAATCCCATTCCTAAAAAATTCTTTGGATTTCCTAAGCCGTAAATGCAGGATACTGAGGCTACAACAATGACATCTTTTCTGCTCATTAAAGAGGCAGTGGAGCTTAATCTCATTCTCTCAATTAATGGATTAATTTGTGAATCTTTTTCGATATATTGGTCTTTTTGAGGTAAGTAAGACTCTGGTTGATAATAATCATAAAAAGAAATGAAATATTCTACTCTGTTATGGGGAAAGAATTCTTTAAATTCTCTATGGAGTTGTGCTGCGAGCGTCTTATTGTGAGCAATAACGAGGGTAGGTTTTTGAATTGCGGCGATTACATTACTCATGGTAAAAGTTTTACCAGATCCAGTAATGCCTAATAAAGTTTGAAATCTATGTCCTTTCTTTAATCCGTCAACTAATTGTTTAATTGCTTCTGGCTGGGAGCCTGCTGGTTTATATGGAGAAGTGAGTTTGAAGTTCATTCTTTGAATAAAGTTTTAGTGCTTAAATAATTTTCTAAGTCTTTATAAAAAAATATTCCAGTAGGTGGTTGCTAGTTCTTCTGCTGTAAATTGGATGAGTTCTTGGTAATGGTCTTTTGGAAGTTGGAAGAGGTCTGCTTTGTCTGCTTCTCTAAGTGCTTTTAGATAAGTAGTTCTTGTTTTTTTATGGATAATGGTTGGTGGATAGTTATTTTTTAGGAGGAGGTAGTTGAGGAGCATTCTTCCTGTTCTTCCGTTTCCATCAAGGAAGGGATGAATTCTTTCAAATTTGTGGTGGAAGGCTGTAGCAAGAACGAAAGGATGGAGGTTATTTTTATTTTTCTTATACCAGTCAAGAAGAAGACCCATATCTGTTTTTACATAAGGTGCAGGTGTGGCTTTGAAATTAGCTTTAATAACGCGAACATCTGTTGTTCGGTATCCTATTCTTGGGTCAATGTTGTTCATTAGTTCTTTGTGGAGATTGATGATAAATTGGTGGGTTACTTCTTCATGAGATGTTAAGAGTTGAAAAAAGACTTTTTCTGTGTTTTGAAGATCGTAGATTTCTCTTAAGGTTTTATTTTTAGGAGTAAGTCCGTCTTGGAGGAGGTTTCTTGCTTCCTGAAGAGTGATCGTGTTTCCTTCGATGGAGGTAGTGTTGTAAGCAAATTCTATAAGGAAGTTTTTGAGGATTTCTTGTTTTGTAAGGTCCGGTTGATGGGTAAAAACCGTGGTGTAGTGGAGTTTACATGCTTCTATATCTTCAAGTTGTTCTTTAAGGTAGTCGTCTTTTTTTAGTTTATGTTCTTTAATTTTTTCTAGGTAATGGTTTGATTCTAGGAAGGTGTGGATGGTTTTGTAGGTTTTTCGTATGTTGTTGGAGTGTTCGGGGAGTTTGTTTAAGGCAGTTTTGACTTCTTCTAGGGATGTTCCTAAGTAGGCGAGATCTTTTACGATGCTTTTGTTTCCCTTTCGTTCTGAAGCTCGGAGGTAGTAATAGGTGTTATTGCCGATGGGTTTTTTGTAGATATAGACCATGTTTTTAGGGAAGGTGTGGAAGTATTTAAGACTTACCCTTCACAATTGAATAATTAAATGTAGAGGGTAGAAGTTGTTTTGGGCTATCTTACTCTTTTCCTAGTGCTGTTTTGTTTCTTAATAGTTTTTGATATGTAATTGCGAATCGATGTGCTTCATCTCGAACTGCTCTCAGTAATTGTAATCCTTTATTCTTGCCGTCTACTTGAATTGGTTCTTTTGAAGTTGTTGTATACACTTCTTCCAGTTTCTTTGCTAATGAAATTAACGTAACATCCTTATGTAATTTCCCTAAAGAATTCAATGCAGCATTAAGTTGTCCTAATCCTCCATCAATAACAATCAGATCGGGAAATTCGAGTTGTTTGCTTAAACTTCCAAAGTATCTTCGTTGAATCACTTCTCCCATTGCAGCATAATCGTCGTTTGTATCGGTTTTAATCTTAAATTTTCTATATTCTGCTTTGTTGGGTAATCCATTCTTAAAAGAAACCATAGAGGCAACGACATTAGTTCCGCTTAAGTGAGAAATATCAAAGCATTCAATTTTTCGTGGTATTTTCTTCATTTTTAATAGTTCTTGTAAGGCTAGGACTCCTTCGCTTCCTGCAAAGAATGTACTATTAATGTTATGACTAACCAAATCGAGTAATTCTTTTTTATCCCCTTTTTGAGGTACAATGAAAGAAACGTGTCGTGTGGATTTCTTAGTTAAATAATCACTTAAAGCAGGATCTACTTCGTGGGGAAGAATTAATTCTGAAGGAATTGGTGCAGTATCATAGTATTGGAGTAAAAAGTCATTCAAGAATCCTTCATAGTAAGGAAAGTTGTATGCTTGTTTTTCTTCTAAGACTCCTTTTCTTATTGAAAACATCAAGAGGAAGACTTCATTATTCAACACTTTATAATTAACAACTCCTGCATCAACAAGTCGATGGAGTTCCATGAATTGTTTTTCTTTTAATGTTTTCAAAGCTGCAATTTGATTTCGTAAGGTTAATGCATATTCATAGTGCGTTTTTGAAGAAGACGTTTTCATTTTTGCTTCTAATTCTAAAATTAAGTCATCCACTTTTCCATCCAAGATCTTCTTAGCTTGACTAACGCGCTCTGCATACGCAACAGGATCGATTGTTTTTCGTAAAAGAGAAGAGGGTTTTCGTGTTAAGATTCTAAAATTGCGCGTAACTACTTCCATAACCAAAGTCCGAATAGTCCCAGAAGTAAAGGGTCCATAGTAGATTCCTTTTTCGTTCCGTGCTCGAACGACTTCAATCCAGGGCAGGGCTCCTTCATGTAAGAGAATGTAGGCATATCTTCGTGAATCTTTTAAATCAAGGTTAAATTTGGGATAATGTTTTTTAATGAGAGTATTCTCTAAAAGTAATGCTTCTACTTCATTTAAGGTTACAAATAAATCAATATCCACAATGTGTGAAACTAATAACATTGTTTTGGGATCTAAGTCTTTTTTTTGAAAATAACTTGAAACTCTTTTTTTCAAGTTCTTTGCTTTTCCTACATAAATTATTTCCCCATCTTTATTCTTAAAAAGATAACATCCTGGATCTGTAGGCAAATAAGAAATTTCACTAACTTTGACCATTTATTTTTTTAAGAGCGGTGCGAGGAAGGTTCCAGTGTGGCCTTTGCTTTTGACAATGTCTTCTGGTGTTCCCATTGCTACGATTTGTCCGCCTCCGTCTCCTCCTTCTGGTCCTAAGTCAATAATGTGGTCTGCTGCTTTGATGACTTCTAGATTGTGTTCAATAATGACCATGGTGTTTCCTTTATTTACTAAGGTGTGTAATACTTCTAATAATTTTTTAATATCGTGGAAGTGTAATCCAGTTGTTGGTTCATCAAGTAAGTAAACTGTTTTTCCTGTGCCTCGTTTTGCGAGTTCTCGTGTTAATTTAACTCTCTGCGCCTCACCGCCAGATAAAGTTGTTGCGCTTTGTCCAACTTTAATGTAACCTAGTCCTACGTCGCTGAGTGTTGCGAGTTTTCTTTGAATAGAAGGAACTGCTTCAAATAATGTTAAGGCTTCTTCTACGCTCATGTTCAGAATGTCTGCGATTGAAGATCCTTTGTAAGTAATCGTTAATGTTTCAGCATTGTATCTTTTTCCTTTGCATTCTTCACATTCTACATACACGTCTGGTAAGAAGTTCATTTCAATTTTAATCGTTCCATCCCCTTGGCATTTTTCACATCGTCCGCCTTCGACATTAAAAGAAAATCTTCCCGGTCCATATCCTTTCATTTTAGCTTCTTTTGTTGCGGCAAATAAGTTTCTAATGTCGTCAAAGACTTTAATGTAGGTTGCTGGATTACTTCTTGGTGTTCTTCCAATGGGGCTTTGGTCAATAACAATGACTTTGTCAATATCTCCGTTAATAATAATTTCAGCGTGTTTTCCTGGTGTTGCTAAGGCTTGGTCTATTTTTTTTACTAGTCCTTTGTAAATAATTTCTTCGAGGAGTGTTGATTTTCCTGATCCGGATACACCGGTTAAGCAAGTTAAGACGCCAAGAGGAATGTGAATGTCAATATTTTTGAGATTGTGTTCGCTGCATCCTTTGAAGATAATTGTTCCGTTTGGTGCTCTTCGCAGAGCCGGAAGTGGTATTTTCATTCTTCCAGATAGATAATTTCCAGTGAGTGATTTTTTATTGTCAATAATGTCTTGTGGACTTCCTTCTGCAATGATTTCTCCACCATGGATTCCTGCGCCGGGTCCCATGTCAACAACGTAGTCTGCTCTTCTTATTGTGTCTTCATCATGTTCGACAACGACTAAAGTATTTCCTAGATCTCTTAATTTATGAAGAGTTTCAATTAATTTCATATTGTCTCGTTGATGTAATCCGATGGAAGGTTCATCTAAAATGTACAAAACGCCCATTAAGTTTGATCCGATCTGGGTTGCGAGTCGAATTCTCTGTGCTTCTCCTCCTGAGAGGGTTCCTGCTTGTCTGGATAAAGTTAAGTATCCTAGTCCAACATCTGCTAAGAAGGTGAGTCGTGATTTAATTTCTTTTAAGATTAATTTTGCAATTTCTTGTTGTTTTTTTGTTAAGGAGATTTCATCAAAGAAGGTAAGGCATTTGTTTACAGACATATCTGTTAAGTCAATAATGGATTTTTGTTGAACGGTGACTGCTAAGACTTTTTC
>JBAZPJ010000071.1:0-6223 GCA_041648255.1 Candidatus Nanoarchaeia archaeon | reverse complement strand
CAATAAAAAGGTTTAAATAATCTATAAACCCAACATCCTTATGATTGACGAAGAAACACAACGACAAATCAGAAGAGAAGCAGGTATCCCTGAAGAATATTCAATTGGAGAAGCAACTTGGCTAGATCCCAAAGATTTTTACAGCCCCCTTCGATCAGATGGAAAGGGCGACATCAATAAAATCGACGCAAGTCATCTAGCGATTTTAATACCTAGGGGTGCCGATGGACTGTTACAACATATTATTGACGCTCACACTAAAAAACCAATTAAATACCAACACTACTTAGGAGAAAAAATTCCAACAGATGGACACCATCGCCTTTATGCTGCTTTTCTTTTAGGCATTCCAAAAGTACCCACTGTAGAATTCATCTTAGTGGACGAAGCAGAACCAGGAGAACAATTAGTCTATATTAAAGAGTGGGATGTTTTACCTAAAGATCAATTTAAAGCATATATGCAACAACTTGAAGACGAGACAGATGCATTAACTGAATAGATTTAGAAGCCTTTCCAGGTTAATCTTACTTCCTTTAAAATCCAAAACCTTTATTAACACTCTCCTTTTAACCCAAATTACAAAAATGTTCTACCAACTTAAGGCAAAAAGCCATGTACGTGTACCCCCAGCATTATTAAAACTCCCTACAAAAGAAGCAGTCTTCGAACAATTAAACAAAAGCTTTGAAGGACATATCAGCCAAGAAGTAGGATTTGTTATCGCAATCACTGAAGTATTAAACGTAGGAGAAGGTCTTGTTATCCCTGGCGATGGCGCTGCATTCTACGAAACAGAATTTAGCATGCTTACCTTCTTACCAGAAATGCAAGAAATCACCCTAGGGAAAATTTCAGACATTACTAACTTTGGAGCTTTCATTAGCCTCGGTCCAGTAGAAGGCATGATTCACGTTTCACAAACTATGGACGACTTTATTTCCTTTAGCAAACAAAAAACATTAACAGGAAAAGACAGTAAAAAAGTCTTAAAAGTCGGAGATAAATGCAGAGCACGCATGATTGCAATTAGTTATAAAGACATGACAAATCCAAAACTAGGATTAACCATGAGACAACCCCACTTAGGAAATTTAAGATGGATTGAAGACGACTTAAAAAAACCTCTTAAGAAAGGTAGCAAATGACCAAGAAGAAAGCATGTAGACAATGCAGAGTTTTTGTCAAAGGAAACGAATGCCATTTATGTAAAAGCACTGACTTCACTACATCTTGGAAAGGAAGAGTCATTATCTTAAATCCTGAAATATCAGAAGTAGCAAAAAGAATGGGTGCAAAAGAAAAAGGAGAATATGCAATTAAAATAAAATGAAACTCGACAAAGAAAAAGACCATCCCTTACTTGGAAGAAAAAGATACACCTATATGTACGAACATGCAGGACAAGCAACACCAAAAAAAACTGCAATCAAAGAAGAACTCTCTAAGAAATTAGGTGTCGGGCAAGAAAAAATTTCTATTAGAAACGTCCTCACCCAATATGGAGTAAATACTTCAAAGGTTATTGTTCACATCTACGAAGACGAAAAATTGATGGCATTCTTAGAACCACCAAAAGGAAAAAAAGCAGCACCTGCTAAGAAATAACAATGGCAAAGAAGAAAATAAAACCACACTCACCATCAGAACGATGGAAAAAGTATAAATTTTCCAGCGGAAAAGTAGAACGCGGAAAAACTTGTCCAAAATGCGGACCAGGCATGTTCCTCGCAGTCCACAAAGACAGAGTCACCTGCGGAAAATGCGGCTATATGGAAAAAACCAAACAAATTTAATTCTCTTAAAATAATTTATTCTTCCCTTACTATTTTAATTAAACCACTATCTGCAAGAGAAACATCTCCTTCCCTGCTGGAATTAACAAGACTTAACCTACCCTGTTTCTGTTTGCCGTGAAATCTTTCCCACCTCAATCTTTGATAAACGCTGACTAAACTAATCGGGTAAAGAAAACAATTCTTTGCAAGATCTACAACTGCTTCTCTTTGCTCCATTAAACCGCGTAATAATGTCCGTATTCTCCAATCATAGATAGGAAGATGAACCTTTACGTCCAATCTCCCAGCAGGAACATCATGCAATCCCCTTAACGCATCACTACCATCATCCTCTCTCGAAAAATAATTATAAGGCGTTTGATAGATTAATGTTAGCACCGGCGGGGAAGAAAACTGACCCCAACGCTTTCCACGCACTTCAAAAAAATGACCACGTTGATATAAAGCAGGAACACTACCCAACCAATCCTGATTCTCACCCTCCACCAAATAATATCCACCATCATTTTCCGAAACGCGTTCAAGTACGCTCTCCACGATCTCAATCAATTTATCTTCTTTTTCTCGGACTTTGGCTTCTAACTGGGGTGCGGCAAAAACATGCATTCAAAATCAAAATTACAAACATCCACTTCATTAAAAACTTATTGAAAATAAATCTGAACTAAATTCGTCTCTGACTAGTTTTAAACAACACCAAAGATTTATAAGAACAGAACAATAAAAAAAATAAGAATGTCAACCAAAGAAAAGGTTTGATTATTCATCTTCTTCAACCTTTGAAATTAAACCGTCAGTATCAGCAATTGAAATTCTTCCTTCATCCTCTGCAAGAGAGAGTCGACCAGCTTCAGCAGAATAATTTCTTAATGAACTTATTTTTATTGCTGAAACATTTGTTAAAGATGAAAATAGATAGCTCCCTGCAATAAAAGCAGATCTTATCTCTGTAAAACTGGGATGACCTGTAAGTGTTTCAGGATAAATACGAATATCCATCTCACCCGCTCTTCCTAAATAACCACCTATATCATCTATCAGAGCGAGACCTAAGTGTTCGCGAGTAATTAGCACCTTATAATCTACGCGGTATAATCGCTTTCGTGGACGTCCAATACCCCCATCCCCTCCCCAAACACTGTACCCCTCCACAGAGAAATAATGTTCATCCCTAAACCAAGGTTTACGATTGCTTCCAATCAAATGAACTTGTTCAACGCCACCTTCTTTCGATTTTGGAATTGGATTTTCTTCAAAGATCTTTAGAATACAATTTCTTAATGCAGCTTCTCTTAGCCTAATAGCTTGATCATTATAGGTTTCCATATGACTTGTTAATGATGCTAGAAAGGAATATTAAACCCAAGAAGAAGGTTCCGAAGAATCTTCTCCCTGGGAAAAAGAGGTGATAGAATTGGGATGCCAAACAGGTATATAAAACTTTCGTCAACACCCACTAGACAATAGTAACAAATCAGGCAGGTACGAAGAAAACGTCCCTAATGGCCTTATAAGAGCTTAATAGCCTGTTAAAGACTTCCTTTTTTTCAGTGACAGAGAGGACAGTATCGCTCTGTAACGACCGATTTAACTCCAAATAAAGGTCCATTGCACCACTATAATCCTCCCCCTTCACCTTTTCTTCTAAAAGCAAAATACCCTTAAACACACCCGTAGGATTCAGCCACCATGCAGGAATTTTTACTTGCTTTCCAAACATAGAAGAAACACCGCCTTTACGAATAACAGTCACTTTATTCCTCACTTTTAACTTTTCTAACGCTTTTAATTGAGCCTTATCCGGAAGCTCTAGACTCGGACGCTGAGAAAACAAATACTCAGGCAAGACTCTTGAATTCACCTTTACTTTCGAAACAGAAACCCTTGCGTTAGCAGACTTTTTTACCATCCCTTTCATTCGTCTTACTTCACTTTCCCATCTCCCTAACTCTCCTTTTTCTGCAACATCCAAGGATAACGGTGTACCTTTCACCCACCCCCGCTTCATTACTTTAACAGGAGCAATACCCACCCCTTTCTTTGCATTCTTTTGCACAAAAGTCCTTAACTGCTTTGCTTCCATTTCCAATACCTTTAACTCATTCAATTCAGGAATACCAAAAAAAGAAGAACTAAATAACTGGGGATTAAGACTACGCAATTTGACTGGAACTTTCTCAACAGAGACTTTTACCTTCTTCGCGGCAGCCCTTGCTTTTTTAACCTGCTTCTCCACTTTCTTTAACTCTTCAATCTCTTTAACAAAATAATCAGCCTTTCGTTTCATTAACATCCTTTTATTAAAAGATTCATATAAAGCTTCCCATTAGCTTTATAAAGAAGCGTCCTTTAAAACCACTTAAATATGACGGTCATAAAGAGGATGTATCTTCGGGGCTTTAAATCGTTCGCCAACAAGACAGAACTCGTTTTTGGAAATGGCTTTAACTGCGTCTTAGGACCAAATGGATCAGGTAAGAGTAATGTTTGCGATAGCCTTTGTTTTGTTTTAGGAAAAACTTCTGCAAAAGAAATGAGAGCAGAAAAAAGTGCTAATTTAATTTATAATGGCGGAAAAACTAAAAATCCCGCAAAAGAAGCAGAAGTTACCATCGTCTTTGATAACACGAGCGGAAAATTTCCTGTTAAAGAAAAAGAATTAGCAGTCACTCGCCTTGTCAAACAAAATGGAATTAGCATTTATAAAATCAATGATGAAGTCGTCACACGACAACAAGTCCTCGAAGTACTACGCGCAGACAAAGTAGACCCAAACGGACATAATATTGTCTTACAGGGAGATATCATCGGCTTTATGGAAATGAAATCTGTAGACCGCAGAATGATCATTGAAGAAATCGCAGGCATCTCTGGCTTTGAAGAGAAAAAACAAAAATGCCTGAACGAACTAGCAAAAGTTGATGGACAACTAAACGAAGCAGAAATCATTCTTAAAGAAAGAGAAACCAACTTACGAGAATTAAAAAAAGAACGAGACCAAGCACTACGCTTTAAAGAACTCCAAGAAAACATCAAAGATGAAAAAGCGACCTACACTCATCTACGCATTAAAGTCAAAGAAGAAGAAGTAAACGGCGTTGAAAGCAAGAAAAAAGAATGCGAAGACAAAATACAGAAAATAACTAGCGATATTCAAGAACTCAAAGACGCAATCACCCAGTTTCAAGAAGAAATAAAACGCATCAATACCGAAATTGAAGAAAAAGGAGAAAAAGAACAATTAATTTTAAGAAAAGAAATTGACAACCTTAAAGAAGAATTAATCAAAGCAGGAACAAGAACAGAAGTCTGCACCACAGAAATCCAAAAAATAAAAACAAGAAAACAACAACTCTCAATTAATATTAAAGAACTAGAAGAAAAAATCCAATCCTTACATACACAAAAAAAAGAATTAGAAAGTAACCTAAAACAATTACAACAAGAAGAACAAGGCGTCATTACTAAAACTAGTCAGTTTCGCGAAAAACACGGCATAGAATCAGACCTCAGCTCTGCTTTAGATGAACTAGAAAATAACATAGAAACAAACATCCATTCTCTACAAGAATTACAAGAGAAAAAAGAAATCCTCATCCGAACAAGAACAGAATTAACTTTTAGAATCAACGCTTTAGATGAACGCATTCAAGGACTTAAGGGCGTAGGAACAAGTAAAGAATTTGAAGAACTTAAAAGCAAAAAATTAATGTTTAAAGAAACAACTATTAAATTAAGTAAAGCGCTCAATGAGGATAGCAGCTACGCCACTCAACTTGCTACCTCCAAACAAAAATTCAACGAATTAAACCAAGAATTAACTAAACTCCAATCAAGACAATTAAGCTTCTTAGAACGATCAACACACGACCTCGCTGTAAAAAAAATACTAGACCATCGCCAAGAACTAAAAGGCATTCACGGAACAGTCGCACAACTTGGAAAAGTCGATGAACAATTCGCACTTGCACTCGAAGTTGCTGCTGGACCACGTAGCCAAAGCATTGTCGTTGACAGCGACGCAACAGCACAACGCTGCATTAATTACTTAAAAGAAAATAGATTCGGCATTGCAACGTTCTTACCACTAAACAAAATAAAAGCACGCATCATTGAAGATGACGTTAAAAAATTATTAAATGACAAAAGCGTCTATGGACTTGCGACAGACTTAATCAAATACAGTCCCGAATACAAAAGCGTCTTCTCTTACGTCTTTGGATCAACCATCATTATCGATAACATTGAATCAGCTAGAAAGATCGGCATTGGAAGAGCAAGAATGATCACCCTTGAAGGAGACCTGTTAGAACCATCCGGCGCAATGATCGGAGGATTTAGATCAGCAAAAAGAAGCTTCACCTTTAACGAATCCAACTTAGATGAAGATATTGAACACATCCAAAACGAAGTAAACAAAATAC
>JBAZPJ010000070.1:0-6233 GCA_041648255.1 Candidatus Nanoarchaeia archaeon | reverse complement strand
CACAAGATGTGCACAGAACAAACTAAAGGAGGTGAAAAAGATGAACACTGATCAAAAACAGGGAATACAAAACCTTTTAAAACACTCATCCCAAAATAAGACTATGAACAGAGGACTAATCTTTACACTTATAGGAATTATTCTCTCTTCACAGGTACTTGCCCAAACCAATATGATGGGTTCCTCAAATGGAATTATGGGCGGATCTTGGATGTGGAGTATGTTTTTCTTAGGATTTATCTATCTTGCAATTGGCTCTTTCATTTTTTCACTTATCTTTTGGTTAACATACAAATCGTTTATTGAAGAAAAAAATAAAATAAAAAGATAGGAGGAGATACTATGAAAAAAGAAACAGTTCATTACATCCATCCAACCGGACTTGCATTAAGCATCACGGCAGGAATAGTTTATACAGCTTGTGCTGTTCTCTTTTGGCTGTTTCCAAGTCAGACAATAATTTTTTTCAATAACTGGTCTCATGGAATAAATCTTGCTCAGATTGCAACAACTAAAACGTTAACGCTGGGAGGATTCTTTGTCGGTCTTTTGTGTGTTATGATTTTTACATATATTGTGGGAGCATTCTATGCGTTTATTTATAATAAATGTGTCATACATTGTAAAAATAAAGGATGGTTATAATGAAATTTTCAAAAAGAAACGTGGGAATATTCTTTCTAGCAATTATTCTTCTCGCTTTTCTTTTGATTTGGTGGAAAACACGTCAGCAAGGATGGCTCTTCATCTTCTTTATCGGAATCTGTTTATTCATGCACCTTTCTATGATGGGAAAACATAAAGGACATTAAAAAAAAAGAAAAAAAACCTCTACCCAAAAATATTCATTTGACAGTGATTGCAAATCTTTATATCTCCTTTACAATTAATTAACAAGATATATGAAACTATCAAAAATATTGCATGTCATCAGCATTGTAATGGGACTTATCGGTATGGCTATGTCGGCTTGGGTCGTCCTTTTTTGGCCAGCAGAAGTTACTTGGTTTGGAGTGACAAGGGATGTAATGATGTTCTGCTCTGTAACATCTCTTCTTGCAGCCATCTGGATTCAAATCGCAACTATCCACCATATAATACTTGAGAAGAATCGAAAGCTTTTATAACAGCACGCCCACCATACAACAGCTATGACATTCTCTTTGTTTGTATACACCGTACTTCTCTTCGCGGGGCTCGTTATCGCGGAGGAACTTTTTCACCGCTATCCACGGTTCTCATTGGTATTCTTTTCGGTCGCCTCAGTCGTTTTGTTCCCCTGCTGGGTGTTATTGATCGGAGTCGAGGACTGGTTCGCTTGGGTTAAGGTACTCTCTATTGCGAGCGGGATCATCATTCTTTTGTTGTTACGAACCACAAAACTTGGAAGCAACGCCAAGCTCATTCAATGGACGACATACTCGTTTCTCGCAATCAACATCCTTGAGGCGACTGTTCGGGATGCGGTGGTTGGTAACATCGCTAATTATCTCAATGCAGCAGCTGGTCTTTTGCTCATCGCGACCTTAGAAGAAATCCGCACTATTCACGTTGATCAGACAGGCAAGCACAGAGACTTACACTGGAACGGCATGACGCTACCCTGGATCGTCGGCTATACCTTGTGGAATTGGACATTCGTCTATCTAAATTTTGGATTTCAAAGTTCAGTGGTGCACATGGCCGTGCTCGGATCTGCTCTGATCGTCGTCTTTAGGGGCAAAGAACGCTGGCTCCAAGCAAGAGCGTTCACGCTGGGTATGTACTTTGTTCTCTTTCACTCGGTACCGCATCTCATTCCTAACCTTGCTATCAATAGGATTAGCGACCAGCTTGGTTTGTTCATATCAGTGATTCCTTTTGTATTTATGATTGCGTACGCAGCCTCCTTCGTACACAGAATGAGATTGCCCGCGCCCAGTGCATAAATTCATACGACACTGCATTGGGAAGAACGTTAATTATTAGAAAGTCTTTGAAAGAGAATTGTAAAACAACGGAGGGAGCTATAGAAAAAGTACTCATTCACACAACGCGGGGTCCAACAGATCCCACACGTGCAGGACTGGCATTCGCGTACGCAATGACGACCAAAAAACAAGGAATGGATTATTCTACTGCTTTAAATAACAAGAACCACTCAACTACTACATCTTGATTAGTTCCGGTTTTAAAAAATCGTTGCTTAATATCAAACGGGATTACTCTTGTATTCAATGATAATTTCATCTTTATCTTTCCACATATACTTTTCAAACTCATTATTCTCTTTCCCATTAACAGTCATTTTAAGTGTCCCTTTACTTGTGCAATACTCAAAAATGCAATCTTTGTTAAACGCTTTTCCCCATATCTCAAAAAAATATCCAACCGTTAACGTTTTTGCAGTAGGCCTATTGTTCTCAAGATGAATTGTCCCATCAGATTCATGCGTATGAGTAGGCTGATGAACCTGCCCCAACCCAATACCCTCTGGAATTAGTTGTTCTTCTCCATCAATAATAATACTTAAATGAGGATGCCAATGAATTGGTTCGTTAGGAACATCAATATTAGGAAGGGTAGAATCTCCTCTCTGCGCGACAAACCATACACCAGTCACAATTACTCCCATTAACATTACAAAAACGATCCATCCACCCTTTTTCTTTTTTTTAACACGATCAAGAAAACTTGATTTCTTCTCATTATTAGTCAGGTGTTTTACTTGATGATGCATCTCTAAAGCATCTTTAGTTCCAAAGTCACGATCGCAACAATCACAGGCATATTTGTTCATAAATTTTATCATTCAAGTTTTAAGTTAATAAATTTTGTGAAGCGAGACTCTATCTCTTTCTTGAAAGGGTCTTTAAAATAACGTTCTTGAGATCTGACTTTCACAAAACTTATATAACCAATTTTTAGCGTTTAGAATCATAAAGAAGATGATTCGATGATTACTAAACGTTTTTTTACTAGAAAAGTGAAGTATACTGGAATAGCTTTATTATCTTTCTTTTTATTTCTGTTAATGTTTGGTATTCCCACAGGTCTGATTAATAGCCCCTGGTTTTCTCGGATGATTGAGAAGAGTGTGAGCGATTATGTATTCTTATTTTTGAATAGCGGGTTGCTCGGAATATATACTGCTTTACACTATTATGAAAAGCATGCCGGGAAAAACTCCGAACGCTTAGCAACTGGAGGAGGTGTAATAAACTTTCTGGCTATTAGTTGTCCGATTTGTAATAAAATTTTTGTTGCAGTTTTAGGAGTTTCAGTCATCGTCAATTACATTGAACCTTTTCGTTTTTGGATGGGCTTACTCTCTACTTTACTAATTATCTTTTCTTTAGGATTTAAAATAAAATCAATAAAGCATTGTCAATCTTGTAAAAAAGAATAGAGAAGAATTTTGTCTCATCTTACACGGATCTAAAAAAACCAATGGACAATTTCATCAGAGAAATTCTCATTATTATCTAATCTAAAACTAGAGGTCACCGTCACAATTATTTTAAAGACTAAAAACCAAAGATCGACTTATGGAACACCACGCTCATCACGAATCTTTAGAAAAAAACCCTTTTTGGCAACGCTTTAAAACAAGTATGACCATGGCGATGGGAATGGAACATACCGGTATTGCCGGTCGTGAAATGGCTAAGATGATGGAAGAAGATATTCGCTTTAAGTTTTTTATCTCTCTTTTGCTTACTGTTCCAATTGTTTTGTATTCAGATTTAGGCCGTAAGATTCTAGGAATAACTCTTCCTTCTCCCCTGCCGATTCCCTGGCTTCTTTTCTTACTTACAACCCCCCTTTATTTTTATGCAGGATGGATTTTTTTGTACTCAAGTTACATCTCCTTGAAAAAAAAGATGCTGAATATGGCTGTGTTGATTGCAGTGGGAATTACTGCCGCGTACGTTTTTAGCGTTATTTTAACGTTGCTTGAAAGTTCAGAAACTTTTTATGAAGCAGCAGCTATGCTTACCACGTTCGTACTTTTTGGTCATTGGATGGAAATGAAATCTCGAAGAGGAACAACGAATGCACTTCAAGCATTATTTGATTTAGTTCCCCCTCAAGCAAGAGTCTTAAGAAATGGTAAAGAAATGCTCGTTGCAACGTCTGAAGTTAAAAAAGGAGATACTCTCGTTTTGAAACCAGGAGATAAAGTTCCAGTAGACGGCCAGATTCTTGAAGGAGAAACGTCTATTGATGAATCATTAGTAACTGGAGAATCACTTCCCGTCTACAAAAAAAAGGGGGACCAAGTTATTGGAGGGTCTATTAATCAATCTGGATCAGTCGAGTTTCGTGCGACAAAAGTCGGGGAAGAGACTGCACTTGCTCAGATCGTCAAACTTGTGGAAACTGCACAGAACTCTAAAGCTCCTGGACAAAAATTAGCTGATCGTTTTGCAAAATATTTAATTATTGTTGCTGTAGGAGGAGGGCTTATTACTTTTCTCGTATGGTTCTTTTTGTTAGGAGAGCCGTTACTCTTTGCTCTAACATTAGCAATTTCAACAGTCGTCATTGCATGTCCAGATGCACTAGGCTTAGCTACTCCTACTGCTGTTGCTGTTGGCACTGGTCTTGGTGCAAAACATAACATTCTCATTAAAGATGCAGCCACACTTGAACAAGTTTCAAAAATACAAACAGTCGTTTTTGATAAAACAGGAACACTTACTGAAGGAAAACCAAAAATAACGGATATCATATCAATTAAGAGTTTTAATGAAAAGGAAGCGTTAGTACTAATCGGTTCAGCAGAAACAAAATCCAACCATCCACTCAGCATGGCAGTTTTAGAAGAAGTCAAAAGAAGAAAATTAAAACTTCACAAAAAAATAATCAATTTTGAAAATCTTTCCGGAAGAGGAATCAAAGCAACAATCAGCGGAAAAAACATCCTCGTCGGAACAATCAAACTGATGGAAGAATATAACATCTCCCTTCTCGATCTGGAAAAAGAAATTACAAAATTATTAGAAGAAGGAAAAACAACCATGATTCTTGCTGTAAACAAGAAAGCAGTAGCAGTCATTGCCGCAGCAGACCTAATAAAAGAAAACGCACAACAAGCAATAGAAAAATTAAAAGAATTAAACATTGAAGTAGCAATGATTACTGGAGACAACAAACAAACCGCTCAAAAAGTCGCTGAAAAACTAGCTATTGATCGCGTTTTTGCAGAAGTTCTTCCAAAAGACAAAGCAAGCTATGTAAAACAACTCCAAGATGAAGGAAAATTCGTCGCAATGGTAGGAGATGGAGTTAATGACGCTCCCGCATTAGCACAAGCAGACATCGGTATAGCAATTGGCGCAGGAACAGACGTTGCGATAGAAACAGCCAAAGTAGTATTAATGAAATCAGATCCTGCAGACGTCTTACGAGCAATCAAGCTCAGTAAAGCAACAGTAAGAAAAATGA
The DNA here is from genome assembly GCA_041648255.1 of Candidatus Nanoarchaeia archaeon. Lineage (GTDB taxonomy): Archaea > Nanobdellota > Nanobdellia > SCGC-AAA011-G17 > GW2011-AR18 > JAHFKM01. The sequence goes on along the minus strand of JBAZPJ010000070.1, from coordinate 803 downwards.
AACAAAATCTCTTCTGGGCATCCATTTATAATATTCTCGCTATTCCTATCGCAGCAGGAGCCCTCTATCCCTCTTACGGAATCTTACTCCGCCCAGAAATAGCAGCACTCCTCATGAGCATTTCCTCTATTATTGTAGCAACAAACGCAGTCCTTCTGAAAAGAGCAGAAAAAAGTTTACTTTCAGTATAAAAAAAAATGCGAATAACTACCCCGTCCAGATTTATTTTAAAACAATCCCTATAACCATCTAAACTTAATCTGCCTGTGCAATTTCATCGTTCTAATTTTCTTTTCTCACCTCTGTGCATTCTCTTCTCTTTTTTTAATTAAAATGTAAGTGTCGGGTCATTACAACCCTTTTAAACCTGGATTCCCTACTACTCTTAAAGTAATCAACAAACAACAATTGGAGACAAACCAAAGAAAACCACACCAACATCACCCAACTAAAAAAAGGATAACATAACCAAACACCCGTTCAGGAGTAGATTTAAATAGAATAACAAAGAACCAAAAAATCACGCCAAGGAAGAGTGATCTCTCCATTATTGCTTATTCTCAACTTATAACTCGTTTCTAAAGGTTCTTATCGAAACTGCGCAACGACGCAAGCATAGCGCACACATCATCCATCACTAACTTACTATTTACTCCCGGATTTATAAGCCCATCCCTTCTTTTGTAACCTTTGCGCATTCTGGTATAAAAAGAAGAGTTGCCGCTCAAGAGTAAGAAGATCAATATACACTAATCCTCCCAGCATGGGTCGTCAACTATCTATCCGAGTGAATTAGACTTTTT
>JBAZPJ010000069.1:0-6276 GCA_041648255.1 Candidatus Nanoarchaeia archaeon | reverse complement strand
TCTTTTTTTCCATTAATGGGAGAAGGGTTATACCTAGAGGCTTTTGTTGAATTTTTAAAAAGCATTGTTCTGAATCTTCCTGCATTGATCGGTGATTTGTTTGGAGCAATTGGGATATATCTTTATTTTAAAAAAGAAAATAGAAAGAACATGTTCCTTAGTCTTACGTTTTGGTTTATGATAGTCTCGTTAATTGTTGGTTCAGGATTTTGGTTCTTGTGGGATTGGGGATATAAAATCCCATTCTTAAATGGATTCTTAGCCTATCGTTTTGTATATTATGCTCGGGCAGTTTCTTTAATTATTTTTGCTGCTTTCGCTATTTCAAAGTTAAAGAATCTTAAAATTCCAAAAGAAGCGGTATTAAAAAAGATTATGATTAGTTCTACTCTTTCTTTATTACTAATTGGCTTCCTATTAGGTGTGTATGTTGCTCCAGCGTCGTACACTCAGAAATTAGAAGAAGCTCCGCTCGGTAATGAATTAAAAGAAGTATGGGAGTACATACGTGCAACGATTCCTAAAGATGAAGCAAGAATCTTTAATCAAAACTTTTTTGATAATGTAAAAGAACCTCTTGTGACATCTGATAGTATAGCACCAGTTCTTGGTCCGTATTATACTGATTATCATCATTTTTTTGGATCATGGTATACAAGTTTGAATAAGTTGGATGAAGTGATAAAGACGGAAGGACAGTTTATGTTTGGTAAGAAGATTGAAGAGATTTCACAAGAAGAGATAAGTGAGAATTTTAAGAAGTTTAATATTAAATATGTGTTAGCTGTTGAACCTAACCTTCAGAAGAAAATGGTTGATGCTGGGTATGAAGTTATTTTTAGAACAGAGCATTTACAGTTATTTGAAGTTAATAATTATACTCCCTCCTGGTTTATGTTTAAAGGTGAGGCAAATCTTATTTCGTTTGAAAGCCAGAATGTGTTCTTCTCTACTTCTTCAATGAATGAAAATCAGCTTGTGTTTAAGATGGCGTTTCATCCGTATTGGAAGGCCTATGTGGATGGAAATGAAGTGAGTGTGAAAGAGAGTGAGGGATTAATTGCATTGTATGTTCCAAGTGGAGAACATACTGTCCTTTTATCGTTTGAACCGAAGAAGTGGGGTCATATCTTAGTAAGCGTTCTTGCAGCAGTGATAGCTTTAGTTATTTTGGTGAAGGTCTATTTGAAAGGTAATGACTAAGTGCTTCTTGCCAAGTAGGCATTGGAATTCCATGGTTTTTTATTTTTTGATTATTTAAGACTGAATAATCCGGCCGTTTAATTGGACTTGCTGTTGAAGTACCTGGTAAAATTTTTGTGGATGAATTGGTTTGTTGTGCGATTGCGCTAGCAAATTCGTGCCAGCTACAACTTCCGCTGTTAGTAAGGTGATAGGTCCCATAAGGAACTTTTTTTTCTAAAAGTTGTTTGATTGCAACTGCCGCATCATAAGCATACGTTGGAGAGACTGTTTGGTCGGTAACAACAGTAAAATCTGTTCCTGCAGCAAGTTTCTTTATCATAGTTTCAACAAAGTTTCCGCCTCCTTTTGCTCTGCATCCAGTATGACCAAAGACTCCTGAACTACGAATAATGTAATGATTAGGAAGATGATTTCTAATAATTCTTTCTCCTACAGCCTTAGATAAACCATACCAGTTAAGAGGATTAGGTGTGTCTTCTTCTGTATAAGGTTCATTTTTCTTTCCGTCAAAGACATAGTCCGTGCTAATGTGGATAAGTGTTGCGTGATGTTTCAAGCATTCGTCCGCAAGATGTTTGACTGCCAGAGAATTTACTGAGAATGCTTTAAGAGGATCTGTCTCTGTTTTATTCATATCATGGTAAGCGGCAGTATTGATGATAATATCTATTTTATTATTTTTAAAAAATTCTTCAACAGCAGCTTTATTTTCGATGTCTAGGTCTTGATGGGTAAGTGCAATACAGTCTGGAAAAAATTTAGTGAGTTCACTGCCTAGCTGTCCGTTTGCTCCAATAATTGCTACTTGCATAAAGAAGTGAGAATGAGAGAGTTTTTTAAGATTTGGGTAGTGTACGATAAGGATATAAATTTTGTTTAATGCCTAAAGAAGGTATGAAACCCCATCTTATCGAATTTTGGCCCTATCTAACTGAAAACCCGGAAAGAATTCGCTTAGAGATTGATCCTACGTTTGTAAAGGTTGGAAGTGAAGAGGTTCCTGCAGGTTTAGAAGAAGTAGTTGTAGAAGGTTTAACTCCCGCAATGAGGAGTGATGCAGATCAACTTTGGAGTGAAGGTCTGCTAAAGAATTCTAAAATGACGAATGGTTCTAAAGTTGTAATTAAAAATATTCCTGAAGATGGTGGAAGTGTAAGGTTGCATAATTCTAATTATAAATCTTCATTCTGGTTAAAAAAGAGGGCATCTGAATATCCTTTTGAAGCACAAAGGGAATTAGCAAGATATTTTGCTATTCTTAATATCGGAATGGTTTCTGTTACATCAGATGATTTAATTTTAATGCAGCAGCGACCAGATAATGTAACAGCTCCCTTAATGCTCCTAACGTATCCTGCGGGTTTTGCAGAAAAAGAACATAAGACTGTTGCAGATACTGTGAATGAAGAATCAGATGAAGAGATGGGCTTTCCGATTTTGGATGCTCAAGGAAAGCTTTATTCAAAAATAAAGTCATTAACCCCATTAGGATTACAAAGAGAGAGTGATGAGTGGACGCCAAGTTATGTATATACAGTAAAGCTAAACGTGCCAAGAAGTGAAATTGGAAAAACTGAAGAGGTCAAAAATATTGTAACGTTACCAGCAGATCCTCATTGTTTAATCGAAGCGATTGTAGAGAAGTATTCTCCAACAACAAAAGGGGATGAGGTAAGAAATCGATTAGTACCTAATGCAACTGGAATGTTAGCGTTATACATAAGAAGTGTTGCAGGAGAACAAGGATACGTAAATTTAGTAGATAAGCTAACTGAAGTTTCTAAAAAACAAGGACGAACCCTGGAAATGAGGAATTATACTGTCTTAACTAATCCGTTTAGATAATTCTTTTTCTCTAATATATTCTGCAGCTTTGAAGAGAGATTCAAATGAGCCCGTATCAATCCAGAAACCGTCTAAGATGCGGTGTTCCATTTTTCCTTCTTTAATGTATTTATTATTCGCTTCAGCTAATTCAAGTTCCCCCCTAATTGAGGGTTTTAAGTCTTTGATATATTCAAAGATGTTTTTATCATAAAGATAGAATCCTGCAAGGCCATAATTCGATTTTGGTTTTTCTGGTTTTTCTTCTAATGCGATTAATCTTCCATCTTTGGAAAATTCTCCAACCGTAAATTTATTTGCGTCAGGAGTTTCTTTAAAAAATAATCTTGCTCCTCCCTTAAAGTTAGATACGTCGGGAATGTCTCCGAAAAGATTATCACAAACTGTTACTGCAATCGTATCTCCGGCTGAGAAATCAGAAGCTAAGGCTAGAGCGTGTGCCATTCCCTTTTGTTCGGTTTGGGTTTGATAAGAGAGTTTTACTCCCAGTTCTTCTCCTTCTTTCAATAAATCCCTTGTGATAGGTAGGCTTTCTTCATTGAGGATAATCAAAATGTTTTTGATACCGCATTCTTTTAACAACTCTATCGGATAATAGATAAGGGGCTTGTTATAGATAGGAACGAGGTGTTTTCCAACTACCTTTGTAATTGGACGAAGTCTCATTCCCTTTCCAGCTGCAAGAATAATTCCTTTCATAAGATTGATAAGAAAGAGCAGAGCGGAATCTTTATTAAAACTTCGATCATACCTTCTTTTATGGAATATTCAGCAATACCAAGAGAAGCTTATGAAAAAGTAAGAGCAAGAAGATGGGAAGCCTACTCTTTTCATTCAATCTATCCCTCTCGAAAAGCCCCTCCCGAAGTTAAAGGAGGGTTAGGATTAGAGGTAGATTACACGTTACTTCCAGCTGGAGCTGATCCTCAACGGTTAGAGAGAACAATTGCTAAAGGGGGGAGACTTGTTTTTCCTTCAATAGAGCTTCCGAAAATGTTTGTAGGTGGAGAAAGAACTCCGTTTTCAGGATTTACATTTGAAGAAGATGCAGTAGCAATTCATACTCAACCTGAACGAAGAATTTCTTATCAAGCGTTCTTAAGTGGTTTAGAGTCACTTACAGAAGGTCAACCGTTTTAGAAGACGAATAATAAAGCCTCGATAATCTTATATACCTTTATACTTTCGCAAGCCTGGATGTTAAATGAAAGTTCTAGTTACTGGTGGAGCAGGGTATATTGGATGTGTACTTGTTAAAGAATTATTAGATAGAGGATATTCTGTTCGCATTTTTGATAAGTTCTATTTTGGAAAAGAACCATTAAAACATGTAGCAAAGAAAGTAGAATGCATTCAGGGTGATTTAAAAAACTTTGATCCAGCAATTCTTGATGGAATAGGCGGAGTGATTCATCTTGGCGGTTTTTCTAATGATCCAATGGCGGAGTTTAATCCGAAGTTTAATGATGAAGTTAATGCTGAAGCGACAAAGATATTGGCTGAAGCATGCATAAAGAAAGGAGTGTATAGATTTGTGTATGCATCTAGTGCTTCTATTTATGATAAAGGCTTAAAGGGAAGTGATAAAGAACAGACTGAAGAGGAGAACGAAGTCGAACCTAAATCTGCCTACTCCGCATCGAAATATAAAGGTGAATTATTTTTATTGGAATTAATGCAAAAAGAACCAAGGTTCTGTCCGGTTATTCTTAGACAGGGAACTGTGTTTGGATATAGCCCAAGGATGAGGTATGATTTAGTAGTAAATACATTTGTAAAAGACGCAATTAAAAAAGGAAAATTAACCGTATTCTGCGGCGGCAGTGCTTGGCGTCCTCTTGTCTCTGTAAATGATTTAGTGAAAGCACAAATCTTAGCTATGGAAGCAAAAGAAGAATTAGTAAGAGGACAATTATTTAACGTTTCTTTAGGAAATTATCAGATTTGGGATATTGCCCATAGAGTAAGAGAAGTATTTAAGAAAATAAAGCCAATTGAAGTTGATATTGATTACTCTCCGGAGAGAATGGATCGAAGTTATAAGATTTCAAATAAGAAAATGGAAAATCTATTGGGAATGCGTTATACTGTTTCTATTGAAGATGCGGTGCGTGAGATGATTGAAAAGATCAGTAATGGTGCGTTTAATGATTTTGACAATCCGCAGTATTATAATATTAAGTGGATTGAGTTTCTAAAAGAAATGGAAGATAAATTAAAAGAAATGGGCGGTGTATTTTAGTGGGAAATACTTTACTTGTCGGAGTAGTTGCACTCGGTTTTGGTCTTATACTATATATTCTTTCAATTGTTTCTAGTTTATTAACAAAGTTAAAGCTTGCAGAGTTTACAGATTTTTCTCAATTTTTCTTAAGGTGGTCGTTTTATCTTGCGTTAGCGTTTGTAGTGCTATTAATGTTAGATTTATTAGCGCATAAAATAAAGAGGAGAAGAAGAGAATATGTTCCCACTTATGATATGAGTAAAAAGAAATTTGTCGTTGGGTTAATCGCATATAACGAAGAACCTTCGATTGTTGCAGTTGTAAAAGAATTCAAAAAAAATCCATTAGTATCAAGAGTTATTGTTGTTGATAACAATTCTAAAGATAAAACATTCCAGTTAGCGAAAGAAGCTGGTGCTGATATTGTCGTTACCGAAATGAGACCAGGGTATGATAGTGCTTGTTTAAGAGTATTAAAAGAATGTGCGGCTCAGGCTAAACAGAATGAGGTCGTCGCTTTAACTGAAGCAGATGGGACGTTCTCAGCTATGGATTTATACAAGTTTTTACCGTATTTAGGAAATGCAGATATGGTCGTAGGAACAAGACTTTGTCCTGAAATTGTAGATAGAATGACTCAGTTAACACCATTTTATGTGTATGGGAATTATTTTATTGCAAAGCTTATCCACTTAAAGTATTATGTGAGGTTAACTGATGTTGGTTGTACGTTTAGGGTGATTCATCCTAGCGCATTAAAGAGTTTGTTGCCTCAGTTGCACTATCGAGGTCACGCATTTTCACCCCATATGATTGCTGAAGCGATTAAACAGCATTTAATTGTTGTTGAAATTCCAATTACATTTAGAAAGAGAATTGGTGTTTCTAAAGGTGCTGGTGGAAATATTTGGCTTGGTTGGAAAACTGGTCTAAAGATGATTGCTGATATTTTAAGAGCTTAAAATAGTTTTAATAAAAAGAAAATTTATCTTCCTTTAACT
>JBAZPJ010000068.1:0-6503 GCA_041648255.1 Candidatus Nanoarchaeia archaeon | reverse complement strand
GCAGTGCTCCTTTAATCCATTTAAAATAAGTCATTTTTCTATTCATAAAGAAAGTCTTTTAAGAAAGTTTATAATGGTTCCGCAGGTTTTTATTTGATTTTTTTTAAAGAGTAAAGTGCCGAAAGGTAAAAAGTTAAGTAGCCCCCGATAATAAGTGCTGGTGCAAGGGTAATAATCCTAAAGGCAAGAATGATGCTTGTTGCTTCCAGTGTTCCTATTCTAAATAAGAACAATAGTCCGCCCATGGTCAAGTCAGTGGATCCGAATCCTCCCGGTAATCCTGAGATTTTTCCTAGGGCTGTTGAAGCCCAGTAAGTGAGAAAGATTTGACTGTAACCAAGGTTGAAAGAGAATGCTTTGACAACAAAGTAAAGAACAAAAGGCATTAAGATAATTTGAATGAAGATGTAAGGGATTAAAGAGAGTAAAAACCGTTTATTGGTTAAGGATTCTTTAATTTGTTTCAGACTTTCGCTGGTATTTTCTTGAGTAATTCCTCGTTTCTTTCCAAACTTAAGAAGGATTTTAGGAACAAAGTTTTTGAATTTCCAAATAAAAGTAATAAAAAGTTCGTGTTTAATTAAAACAAAAAGTACAAAGGCGAGTAAGAAAAGTATGAAAAAGATCTGTAAGTAAAGGGCGAAGAAGTATGTTCCTAAAAAGAGAAGGAGGATTGGTAGAAGAATAATGAGAATGCCAAAGTCTAAGACTTGTTCTAAGAGTGTTAAAAATAATCCTTTAGGTAAGGGGATATTTCCATAATGTTTGCAAGCTAATGGTTTTGTAAGAAGTGATCCTGCTAGGAACGGAGTGATTAAAGCTCCGCATTTACTAATACAAAAGACATAGAAAGAATGAAGGATGCTCATTCGCTCTTGAAAATAAGTTAAGAGGTTAGAAAATCGTGCTGCGATAAGAAAGCTATAGAGGAGGTTAATAAAAAAAGCAAGAGATAAGTAAAAGATCGTTGTGCTAGTAAAGGAAATCATGATTTAGAAGCGGATGATGTTAACTTTTATAGTTTTGTATGGAGTTAAAGAATAATTCTATTTATCCAACGCCGCATCTAATGCATGATACACTTGAGCACAAGTTTTTCCAGTTACAGGTGCTTTTAACGCACTTACATCAGTAGCGCCTCGATCGTACAAACGAGCACGACTATCTGCAAGTTCTTGCTGAAGGCACCAATTATAATCTCTTTGGAATTGAAGTGAGCTATAGATTCCCCCAGCAACAACAATCCCAGCTGCACTTATAGCGATTTTTTCAAGTTTATTCATGTTAGTTATTTCCAACTAAGAGTGGTTCCATTTTTTCAAATTCTTTTACTTCTGCTGGTGTGGGTTGTGCTTCAGCAGGTAATGGGAAGTTCTTTTCTCGTAATTGGGCAGCTTCATCGTCTTTATCATAAACAACTAATTTCTCGCAGGTTTTACAGATAGGTAAAATAGGATTATTCAGGAATCTCTTCCTAAAGTCAGTTAATTCTTTTCCGTACCAGATTTCTTCAAAGCTTTGTTGTAAGACATTGCCGAATGGTTTTTTGATTGCAAAGCAAAAGATAACATTTCCTTCGCAGTCTACTCGCGGGATGAAGAGTTGTTTGCAGAAGTGTTCTCCTTTCAGAGTTCGATTGTAATAGTCAGGTAATTGTTCTTTGAAGTAGAAGGGCATGTATCCTAAGACCACACCCTGATCTGCAGCGCTTTTCTCTGTTTCATCTAAACTAATCCTTAATTTTTCCATTGTGTAAGGTGGTAGTTCTTTATCTCCAGTTATGAGTGGAAAGTTCTCATATGTATTTTCGATATTGAGTGCTTTTGCTGTTTCTTCTACCATTTCTTTAGTATACATGCGTTCATATTCAAGTTCAATGTAGTTTGCTTTAGAATCTTTTGCTACTTGAATGATTTCTTTTAGGTGAGGCATGTTTTCATGGGTAATAACTGAAACGAGTGTTACGAAGATTCCTTTTTCTCTCATTGCTTTGACGTTTTTTGTTGATTGTTGGAATGCGAATTGCCATCCTCTGATTTGATTGTGAATTTTTTCTGGTCCGTCAATAGAGACAACGACAGTTGTCATTTCTTTGTAGCCTGCGAGTTTATCGATCATGGTTTGATTAAGAAGTGTTGCATTGGTTGCGATTGCTGCTTGGATGTTTTTGCTGCGTAAGAATTCTAACATGTCAAAGATGTCTTTTCGTAAGAATAATTCTCCACCAATTAAAACTGTTTTCTTTAGAGTAGGAATTTTATTAATCATTGATTTGAAATCTTCTAAGGACATTTCTTTTGATTTAGTTGTAACGCTAAAATTGATGTAGCACATTCTGCAGCGTAAGTTGCATTTTCCTGTTGGTTCCCAGATAATCATTTCTGGCATTGGGATGTCTCCTGTTTTGAGGAATTCTTTGTATTCTTGTTGGAGATTAGAAAAATAATGTTTTAAATAAAGTCTTCGTGCAGTACTCATTACTCCGAGGTTGGTTGCTAATGTTTTCAGGGTTGTAGAGATCGATGACATGGCGCTCCTCTTTGTCTATAATGAAGTGATTTCCACGCTTCTTTTAAGCTTTTCGGCAGTATAGCAGGCATATACTAAGTGGAGCGTTTGTAATGCGTCTTCTCCAGTAATTGCAGGATGCTTATTTTCTTTAATTGCGGTAGTAAAGTCTAAGATATTATCTTTAATTGTTCCTTTTTTGTAATGGGTAAGGTTTTTTAAAAAAGAGAGTGGTTGTGTTGAAAGACGAAGTGAATGATAGTATTTATTTCGTTTGAGTGTTGCTGTTGCTTGTTCGCAGGTTAATTCAAAGGTGTCAGCATACGTCTTTGGTGTTGCTGTCGTTGCATGGACGTCGATAATTGTTCCACTTTGAAAAGTGAGTTGTAAGTCTGCTGTTTCTTCAATGCTTGTTCCAGTTTTATAATGCAAGGTAGCAGCCACAGTTTTTACTTCTCCAAGTAAATAACGAAGATAATCTAAGTGATGGATTGCTTGAACCATTAAAACTCCGCCACCAGCTTGTGTTGCATTTTTTCTCCATGCTTGGTTTGCATTAAAGTAATCTTCACTCCTGTGCCATTTCATGCTGACTTTACCTTTGAGAGGTTTTCCTAATTTTTCTTCCGTAAGAAGTTTTTTTAATTGGATAAGTGCTTTGTCAAATCTAAATTGGGAAATGACTCCTAAGATTACTTTATTTTTTTTACAAGCGGTAATTAGTTGTTGTGCTTTTTCTTCTGAGGCGTCAAGTGGTTTTTCTACTAAGACGTGTTTTCCTGCTTCTGCTGCAAGAATTCCTAAGTCTGCATGGGTATTATTTACTGTGACGATATCTACAGCATGAATGTCTTTATTATTTAAAATAAGATTGTAATCTGTTGTCGCAAGTGGAATATTGTATTGTTTTGCAAATGCTTCTGCTCGTTTCTGGTCGCTGCTTTTAATTGCAAGTAGTTTTGCTCCAGGTAAAGATTTGATTGCTTCTGCGTGTTGGTGTGCGATTGTTCCTGTTCCAATTAAGGCGAAGCCAATCATTGTTTTTCTCCGATCACGTAATACAAGTGAGAATAAGTATGTTTTAAGAATAAAGGCAGCGGGATGGATTCAAACGTGTACATTGCTTTAATCCAAGAAGGATAATTTTTATTCTTCATATAAGTGAGTGTGTTTGCTTCCCATTCGATGTTTTCTGGTTTTTTTTGTTGTGTATTTTCCATTTTGTGGAATTTCATATCGCGAAAGCCGACTGTGTCTGGCCAGATTGGACAATTCATGACATCGCTTTTTACAATTTTTAGTCCTGCTTCTTTCATAAATGCGCGTAAGTTTTTTGGATAGAGGAAATATTTATCTCCATGAGTCCAAGGAACCTTATTGATTTTATGAAGTGTTCTATGAATTGGTGAGCCAACATTATATCCATTGACACAGAGAATCATCACATATTTTTTACTAACTCGTTTCATTTCATCAAGTAATTCTTTTCTATGTTCGAGCATAGGAAAGCTTGCGAAGTTCCAAACGAGGTCGTAAGTATTATCTTTAATGGGTAATTGATGTAATTTTTTTGTATGAATAGAGTTTACAGTGTATCCTAATTCTTTCCAAGCAGCAAGGCCGCTTGGTTCTGGATTAATTAGATCAATTTGGCATCCTGCTTCTGCATATCCTAAGGAATAAAGAGAGGGTAAGGCCTTTAGTCCCATTGCTGGTACTTCTAAAACTGTTTTTAGTTCTAATTTTTTTGCTATCTTTTGTAGGGTTTTATTTATTGCGTAGCGTTCATAATCAAGTTGGAATGGTTCTTTTTCAGGCATAAAAAGTTGCTTTCTAAAAAGTATTTAAGGATAGTGGAAGGGAGCTACTGAGTTTCTGCAGTCCAGATTTCATCATTTAAAGTAGTATCCCATTTCTTTTCTAATTTAATTAATTCTAATTGATGCAGTTTAATATAGATCATTTTTAATTTGTTTTTAGGAATCTTACTTTCTCGTTCAACTTCAGTTAAGTTTTTCTTTTCAAGTTTAATTAATTCTAAAACTTGCTTATCTTCGCTAGTCAGAGTATAGTTTTTCTTAATGCCTGGAAAAGTTAAATCTTCATCTTGAATATAAGTCAATCCCAATAACAAAGCAACATAAGCCTTTTCTAATTCCATTCCCAAGTAAGCTGCATGTTCTTTTAAAGAGATTAAATTTAATTTGTCTTCTCGTACAATAGTATTATAGATTTCTTCTGGATGTTTTCCTTTGATTGTAATTTCTACTTCATTATTTCTTCGACAATGGCCTACTTCGATTTCTTGTGTTTCTTTGTTGATTCTAATTAAAAAATATCCTTTTGGATCATATTTCCATTCTTTTAAGGAGTCATAACTTGCTTGAACTTCTTTAATACTGTCTTTCTCTTGAGAGGTTGAATAGAGACTCATAAAAAAAGAGAAGTGAAAGAGTATTTATGCTTTACTTATCAAAAGGCGTGCGTGAGTTATAATTATCTACACCTTCATCCAGAGTCGGATCGTTGCTATAGGCGAGGAGGGGGTTTGTAGCACAGCGTCCAGTAAGACGGTTAATGATTTGAAGATAAGCATAGTTTACCTCTGCTCTAAAAACAGGATCAGGATGAGTAATTTCAGAAGCAAGTGCAACAAAATCTAAATTTTTAAAGAAGTGAGGGTTGCTAAGAAGTTGTTGACGTTGTTCATTCCATACTGGATTTTTCCATCCACTATTTCCAGGCACAAGATCTTTTGCAATATGTGGTCGAGCAACTGCACCATAGGTGTCAGCAGAGGAGATTGAATAGTCTACATTTTGTTGAAGGCTATCTTTATTGTCCACTGGCATTCCGTTTTTATCATGGAATCCCATAACCATCAATGCTTCAGGAGTAATTCCTAATTCCATACAGGTAGCGAAGGCAAGATCTGCTTCAGATAATGTTCTTAGTCCTTTGTGTTGACTCTTCCAGACTGCTTGAGTAGTTCCGTCAATTCCAAAGCCAACTGTTTCCAATCCTGCTTCAGGAATACTGTTATAGAGTGTTGGTTCTTGGTGAAGAGCAGTTAAGAAGGAATCAACTCTACTCAATCCACGGAGTCTGAATTCAATTCCGTATTCTTGACTGGTACGTGCAAAAAGATTTAATGCATTTCGTACTGCGGCGGGTGTTTGAAAAAGATCTAAAGAAGTTAGATAAAGGGTAAGCGCAGGAATGTTAAATTTACTCGCTGATTGGGCAAGTGCTTCTAAATCTTGTTGAATTGTTTCGCTGTATTGTTCTGTAACTTTTTCTCCAGGTCGTGTTCGTGATGCTGCACAAAAGTCACAGGTGTATTTGCATCCTTGGGAAAGAAAGAAACTGAACTCTGTTTCAAGGTAGGTTTTGAGTTGTTCAGGGTTCATTGCTTTAATTCTTTCTGCAATACTCGTATCATACACTGAAGGAAGTGTTCTTCCGACAATGGTACTTAAATCTTGTTCATTTTTTACTTGAAGACTGGTTCCATAGAGTTGTCTGAATTCTTCAGGACTGAAATGTTCAACTCCCGGTCCGCCAATTAATGGTTCTTTTCCGCTTTGAAGGCGAACCTCTTCTGCTAGTTTGATTGTTCCAGGAACATAAGGAGATCCTATCACTCCAATACCGATATAATCATATGTTTCTATGTCTGTTGGAAAAGGGGTAAGATTAAGATCAATTACATCTGTAACGATTCCTGCGTGGTCTAATGTTGCAGCAACTTTATATAAGTCTGTAGGGAACCAAATCTGAGGTTTTCCATAGGGATAGGCGGGTCTAAGTAAGACTGCTTTTTGTTGTTTTAAGCCTGATTTCATAAAGAAAAAAGAGTGTAAAAAAGATTATAAATTGAATGGTAATTGTTCAGGATCCTGAAGTTGGCTTCAGGATTTCTTGAAGTCCTGTGAGGATGTTTTTGTTTTGTAGTTTTAAGGTTTGGATGATTGAGAAGAGGGTTGCTGTTGTTT